>JAKAJX010000265.1 GCA_021824855.1 Bacteroidota bacterium
CCCGGAACCGATGCTGATTGATGAACTAAAAGTACAGGTTAAAAACCAAAAGCCAAATAGCATTCCGTCAAGCCAGGGCTGAAACCGAATAGCGAACTGCTGCCGAAGCTAACAATGTCCCGCCACACTTGCAGCAAACCCCATGTTGGCTGCTGGCTTTCTTCTATTCAATTTCAGGGTCAAAAACAAAGTACTTTGGCTTTTTAAAATATGGATATTTTACAAAAAGAAATTTGTCCTGGTCTTCTTCCTCAATTATAATTTGAAAACTTTGGTCTATGTATTTTCCTGTTACCAGTTCTTCAAATGCTTTTATAGTATACATACGATAGTCATTGTTATACATAATAAATGTAGGTGTATTTATAATAAAAATACCTTCAAGGTCTGATGTATTTAACTTGAAATTCTTGTCATTATTTAATACCTGAAAATGCTCTTCGATTTCATTAACTTTACTCTTTAGATATTCAAGTTTTCTTTTTAGCGTTTTATTGAAAGACTTTTTACTTGTTTCAAAATATGAATAATCATTTTTGAAATTATTCATATCATATCTAGCTATTTGATGTTTACAATCTGCAATGAAAATTCTTTTGTTATATATAAATATAAAGTCTAATTCTCCACAATCCTCATTTTCAATACTCAAATTTTGATTATTCCATTTTTTCAAATGAGTTATGTTTCTGTCAAAAATAATTGTATTTGACTTTAGTATATTCTCTGCAACATCCTCCAAAATTTTATCATTTTTAATTACTTTGTCTTTGATATAATTGCTA
Organism: Bacteroidota bacterium; assembly: GCA_021824855.1. Classification (GTDB taxonomy): domain Bacteria; phylum Bacteroidota; class Bacteroidia; order Chitinophagales; family Chitinophagaceae; genus JAKAJX01. The sequence goes on from JAKAJX010000265.1 coordinate 786, forward strand.
AAGCAATCATTGCTCCATTCAATTGGGAATTTATTCCAACCAAAAGCATTAGAGCAAAGCGAATTTATGCTTTCAATAAAAATACCTTCTCCTACAATTGTTAAATTCCTTCCATCAACATTCCATACTAAAAAAGGCCTATACAAATAACGATTAAGATTTTGTGGTCGATATACTGCTTCTTTTAAAGGCATTTTGTTTTCTTTACTTAGTGTAAGTCCTTTAAAGAATACTTCAGCTTTATCATAGGGTACTCCAAAAATATTTTCAAGATTTTTTGGATAAATCCACCATTCGTCAAGAACAAATTTGCCGCCTTGTTCTTCAAAATTTTGATGAATTAATTGAATTGTAGCTACTGCTTTATCGTATTCAACCCCCAAGCAGTTTTTAGATGCTTGAATGAAATCATTAAAATCATTCTTCCCTACAACGGCTTTTGCCAAATGTTCTCCTATAGATTTTAATGCTTCATCTATAATAACTCCATAGTGATGTTTATGGTCAAAATAGAATAAATTTTCTTCTGTATACTTTAAATCAATGCAATCTTCAATTAAATGTTGTTCTGCTAAAAGGTTTGAACAAGCATATATAAAATCACCTAAATAAAGCAAGTCTTCTATTGTTTTTTCTTTGCTTTTTAAATATTTAGGTGTCAGTAATTTTCCACCTTGTAAAGGAATATCACAAGCTTGTTCCAAACATAATTTTAAGACTCTGCGATACATTGCAAAGTCTTGGTCGCTTAATTGATTAATTGGAGACTTATTAGGTTTTTTTCTATGAAATTCACATGAAAATTCGTGAAGCATAAATAGGCCTTGATAAAATGAAAGTTCGGTTTCATTATTCAAAACTTCAATAAATTGTTCACTGTACCAATCTAAAGTAAAGAATAAAGCATCTGTAACTTGTTTTGTTGTAAATGGTCCTTTGCCATATTTATCTAAGATAGCTTTTGAAATAATTGGTCTATACTTTTTAATTGGGTCTTTGTCATAACCTGCAATTATTTTATAGTCTTGAGTAAAATAAATAGGCATTTTTCGGAGTTTTTATAAGCTTGCAGCCAACAATACATCAATTATGCTTTCTATTACTCTTTTAAATCGTAAGTATGCACTACTTTAAATTTTAGAGCACCTCTATCACCCGGAATAGCTTGATATTGAATTACTCTTTTACCTCCGGTTGGTTTATCAGCAGTATCATCTTTCTTATAAATAGGAAAACGCCTCATCAATGTTCCTTCTAATAAAGAAAAATCATCGTATCCTCTATATCCTTCATGTAATTTATCATCATCTCTAATATCGGGAAATACAATTGGCAAATATGTTTTATTCTCGGAAGATGCAATAGCAAATACAGAACCCATTTCTCCTTTTTCACCACTAAATACATACACTACCAAATCGGGAAAACCATCATTATTAAAATCGTCAATTTCAGCTTTGGTTATTCGTCCTTTCATCATTAAGTCAATATCTCTTGCTGTATTTTCAAAACCAATTGGGCGAATTGATAGTGGATTTTTTTCTAAATTTTTATTAGTACAAAAAACTCTATATCCCGTTTTACCAATTTTTAGTGTAGTATCAATTTTTCTATTCTGAGAAAAACTACTAAACCCAATGCATAATAAACATATACTGATGAAGAACTTGAACATATATTTTATTTTGAATCACAAATTACATGTTTCTGCGATACTGCCCACCAACTTCGTATAAAGCATGCGTAATTTGTCCGAGTGAACAATATTTAACCGTTTCCATTAATAGCTCAAATACATTTTCGTTGTTAATTGCTGCTTGCTGTAATTGCTTTAAATAATGGTTTGCTTTTTCTTTATTGCGTGTATGAAAAGATTGTAAGTTTTGTATTTGACTATTTTTTTCTTCTTCCGTAGAACGAATTACTTCGGTAGGAATAATAGTAGGACTACCATTTTTATTTAAAAAAGTATTTACACCAACAATAGGCAATTCGCCGGTATGTTTCAACATTTCATATTGCAAGCTCTCTTCTTGAATTTTATTTCGTTGGTACATTCGTTCCATTGCACCCAAAACACCGCCTCTATCTGTTATTCTATCAAATTCGGTTAAAACAGCTTCTTCTACTAAATCGGTTAGTTCTTCAATTATAAAACTTCCTTGAATAAAATTTTCTGTTTTAGTGGTACCCAATTCTCTGTTAATAATTAATTGAATGGCCATTGCTCTTCTTACACTTTCTTCGGTGGGTGTAGTTATTGCCTCATCATACGCATTGGTGTGTAATGAATTACAATTATCATAAATGGCATATAAAGCCTGCAACGTTGTGCGGATATCGTTAAAATCAATTTCTTGTGCATGCAAACTTCTCCCCGATGTTTGAATATGATATTTCAACATTTGGCTTCGCTTGTTAGCTTTATATTTATACTTCATGGCTTTTGCCCAAATTCTTCTCGCTACTCGGCCAATTACACTATACTCTGCATCCATACCATTACTAAAGAAAAAAGAAAGATTAGGAGCGAAATCGTCAATATTCATTCCTCTGCTTAAATAATATTCAACATAAGTAAATCCATTGGCTAATGTAAATGCCAATTGCGTAATAGGATTAGCTCCTGCCTCGGCAATATGATAACCGCTAATACTTACACTATAAAAATTTCGAACATTATTATCAATAAAATATTGTTGTACATCGCCCATTAATTTTAGGGCAAATTCGGTAGAAAAAATACAAGTATTTTGTGCTTGATCTTCTTTTAATATATCTGCCTGAACGGTGCCTCTAACCTGTGCTAAGGTGGTTGCTTTTATGCTTTGGTATATTTCTGCTGGCAATACTTCGTTGCCGCTTACACCTAATAATTTTAATCCTAATCCATTATTTCCTTCGGGAAGATGATTGTTATAAATAGGCTTAGTTTGATGCGTAAATTTTTTCTTAATGCTATTATTTACTGCTTCCCATTGATTGTTTTGTTCTATCCATTTTTCACATTCTTGATCGATAGCTGCATTTAAAAAGAAGGCAAGTACAATGGGTGCAGGGCCATTAATAGTCATTGAAACAGAAGTTTTAAAACTGCACAAATCAAATCCGCTGTATAATTTTTTAATATCATCTACTGTTGCAATACTTACACCACTATTTCCAATTTTACCAAAAATATCAGGACGGTCGTTTGGATCTTCTCCATACAATGTAACACTATCAAATGCAGTACTTAAGCGGATGGCCGGCTGACCTAATGAAACATAATGAAATCGTTTATTGGTTCGTTCGGGAGTGCCTTCTCCTGCAAACATTCTGGTAGGATCTTCTCCTTCTCTCTTTAACGGAAAAACGCCTGCTGTAAATGGAAAATGCCCGGGAACATTTTCTTGTGCTTGCCACTTTAATAAATCGCCCCAATCTTTATATTTAGGCAATACCACTTTGGGGATTTTAGTGCCAGATAAACTGGTTGTAAACATTTCTTGCTGAATAACCTTATCACGAACTTTATATTGATACAATGCCTGTTGATACGCTTTAACTTTTTCGGGCCAATTGGTAATCAATTTTTTTGCTACAGGCGTTAACTGCAATACATAATTATTAATTTTTTGTTGAATTGCTGCTATAAATGACGTTTCATTTTCCTGCTTAAAAATATCTAATGCACCATTCAGTTGATACAGCTTGCTGGCAATGGCAACTTGCTCTTGAACCAACAAATCGTACGATCTGTTGTTCTCCGATATTTCACTTAAATAACGTATTCTATTAGCAGGAATAATGGCTTTATCCATATTTACACTTGCAGTAATTACTAATTTATCGCTAAAATCAACTCCGCATTTATTTGTAATTTTTTCAATTAATAATTCAAACAAATTGTTTATTCCGCCATCATTAAACTTATTGGCACATGTGCCAATAATAGGAAGTGTATCGTCTTTTGCATTAAATAAATGATGGTTCCGTTTGTATTGTTTTTTAATATCTGCTAATGCATCTAATGCGCCGGCTTTATCAATTTTATTTAAACAAATAATATCGGCATAATCCAACATATTTATTTTCTCTAACTGCGATGCGGCTCCATATTCCGGTGTCATTACATACATACTAACATCGCAATGGTCTATTATACCGGCATCACTTTGTCCTACTCCGGCACTTTCTATAATAATTAAATCAAACAACATTTCCTTACAAATTGCAACAGCATCTTTTACCGCTTTACTTAAAGCAGTATTTTCATCGCGGGTAGCAAGAGAACGCATATATGCACGAGGATGCGATATTGCATTCATTCTTATTCTATCACCTAATAAAGCTCCGCCGGTTTTTTTTCGAGAAGGATCTACACTGATAATGGCAATAGTTTTTTCCGGGAAGGATTGTAAATAACGGCGAACCATTTCATCGGTTACGGAAGATTTACCTGCACCACCTGTACCAGTAATACCCAACACCGGAATTACATTTTTATTTTGCGAAATAAGATTTTTATTCTCGCTAAAAATGGATAAATATTCTTTTCCTTGTTCGGCCAAGGTAATAGCTCTTGCAATTTTCCGAATATCTTTTACCTTATTTAAGGGCAAAACCTTTTTCAAGTTTTTATTGTGAGGAATAGCTCGTTCGGCAATATCTAATTGGCATTGTTGCAATACATCATCAATCATTCCTTCTAATCCCATTTTTCTACCATCGTCGGGCGAATAAATTCGGGCAATACCATATTCATGTAATTCGTTTATTTCGTTGGGCAAAATAGTACCGCCGCCGCCGCCAAATATTTTAATATGCCCACAATCGTTTTCATCCAATAAATCTTTCATGTACTTAAAAAATTCTACATGTCCACCCTGATAACTGGTAATGGCAATACCATGAACATCTTCTTCCATTGCTGCTTCCACAATTTCATAAACACTTTTATTATGCCCAAGATGAATAATTTCTGCACCTTTACTTTGCATTACCCTTCGCATAATATTAATAGCTGCATCATGTCCGTCAAATAAACTGGCTGCGGTAATAAGCCTTACTTTTTGGTTAGAGGAAACATTCATGGTACAAAATTCATTTTAACAAAAATAGAATAATAATGCGAACGATTGTTAGCTTAAAAACTGCTTCCATTTTTTTTTGCTTTTGGCGAATGATTTTCTTACTAATTTCATTGCAAAATTTATTATGCAATTTGCCATTACGATTAACAGCAAGGATATATTTCCTATTATTACACTAACAGATACTTTTACAAAAACCGAAGCAGAAATATATGCTTTCGGTGCTTTATTAAATGCTTTTAAAATAAACACTGATACTGCCACAGTAAATATTGTTGATGGTTTCTCTAACGCCAATGAAGCTTTTTACAATATTACCAATGGTTTTAAAAGTGCCAAATTATCTCCATTTACCTGCAGAATGGACCATGGTGAATATTCGCTGAAAGAAAATGATTTTAAAATTGAAAAATTTTATTTGGGCGAACATGCCATTCACGGTATTATTTACGATACTGTTTTTGAAGTACTAACTACACATGCCGATGACAACAGTGCATCGGTTGGATTGAAAATGAATTATTCAGGAACAGATAAAGGCTATCCGTTTGCTTTTGAATTATTAGTAAACTGGAAATTGGAAAAAAACAATAAGCTGTCGGTTAAAACTACTGTTATACACCACAATAATCAGCCAATTCCTTATGCCGATGGATGGCATCCTTATTTTACTTTAGGCAATAGTGTAAATAATTATATGCTACAATTTGACAGCAATACTATGCTTGAATTTGATGGCTCATTAATTCCTACAGGCAATACCATTACAGATACAAGATTCCTTAACGGAATAGCATTAAATGACATTTTTTTAGATAATTGTTTCGTTTTATCAACTGATACTACGCCAAAATGCACCATAAGCAATCATCAATTATCGTTAACTATTCAGCCCGATATAAATTATCCGTACCTACAATTATATACCCCCGATCACAGAAACAGTATTGCCATTGAAAACTTAAGTGGTGCACCCGATTGCTTTAATAATGGCATTGGATTATTATTGTTAGAACCCAATAAATTGTATTCATTCTCTACTTCATACACAGCAAAAAAAATATAACCATGTCTACCTATAACGAAGTTGTACTTGCTTTTAAAAATCGTTTTACTACCGAGCCAAAAGTATTTTTTTCTCCCGGCAGAATTAACTTAATTGGCGAGCATATTGATTATAACGATGGCTATGTAATGCCTGCGGCTATTGATAAAGGCGTATGGTATGCAGTGGCAGCCAATCATTCCGATAATATTAATTTCTTCAGTACAGATTATAACGAAAGTTAT
>JAKAJX010000190.1 GCA_021824855.1 Bacteroidota bacterium
CTCGTGCTATCGCTGATGGTGGCAGCTTGCCTGTAACGGATAGCATTTACGCTATTGTGTCGGGCTGCGCGCTGGTTAATAGCGTAAATGCAATGTTGTAGGAAGGCTTTCAGGGTGTCGCACATAAGTTCTTTGAAATTGAGGGAAAATTATTTTTAAAAAAAGTTGTCTAAATATTTTTTTGGTATCAAAAATGATACTATATTAGCAGTAGTTATTTCAAACTTCAAAAAAGGGCGGCAACCTTAATTCGGCGAAAATGTTATGACAACTTCAAATTCTTCTCGCATTTTTTTCTCTAAAAAAGGTATCAATTTTCAGATTGAATACGAAATGGGCAGAGCCTTCATATTGTACGCTGAAAACCTATACGAAGACAAAGGCGGTGATTATGAACAAGACTACCAACCTGTTGAAAAAATCAGTTGTGGGTATGAAGGTAGTGGGGTTCTTAAATTCGGATTATTCACCCACATGAGAATTGGTTCTAACAAAATCACCGGTGTGAAAATTGAAGAGGTTGAGGTGATTAAACAAGTTGAAAAATTAATCAGGTTGGACGCAGAAAAAAGAGAAAACAACGAAAAGGATAGAGAAGCTAACCGCCCTTCACCTTATGTAGATGAAAGCAAATATGTGATTTACAATGTTGGTTGTGATACAGGTCTTATTTATTGTGAAGAAAATAGACCAATTATTGAACTTGCATTAAAAAAAGGTGCGAAAGCTATACCAATTCTACGGGGTGAAAGAGACGAGACAAATAAATATCCAGGCCAAATGGATAGTCATATAGATGTTTCTTATGCCGAAAAAGTTAATGATAAATGGGTGGCAAAAGGTTATAGCTATGTTTACGAAGATTTGTACTGTATAACGAAAGAAGAATTTGAATCTGCAAAATTGATAATTGAAGAAAAAAAGAACGCTGCTAAAAAACAAAAAGAGGAAGCTTTAGCTGCTGCATTTGTAAAAGCAAAAGAGACGGGGGAGCCTGTTTTGATTAGCAAATATGTTGTACATGAAAGCGAAAGCCCTTTAGTTGGTGATGGCGAAGACGATATGGTTGATATTTGCACTTATGCCATGCCGGATGGCACTACTTCTGAAAAATACTTTCATAATTATTAATATGCAGGTAGAACATATTACACTCGGTGGTAATTCTGTAATAAGAGATACCACCGACATTTTACCAACAACACATAGAAAGTTGGATGCAATAAGATTAAATTATGAAAGCAGAATGATAACCATTTCAGCATTACCTTTTAAATTGAAAATAACGGCAATAGAAGAGGGTGCAGCATTTGACGTAATGAAAGGTGAGGATTTAGCTGTTACAAACTTTTGTTGTTTTGAAGAAAAGTATAGAGATGCGGTTTTAAGCAATATTCAATCACTTGCTGATATGTATAATAAGATTGGGATTAAAATGAAAGTAATTGAACCAGTTACGCCACAATGGTTATACAGTGCCGTTATTAATCCCTTCGCTTTGTCACCTGATTTAATGATGATTGCGGGAGAAGTTGAACTTTACATTTTTGAACAATTATATTTCGCCTACAATGACAGAAAAGCAACTAAATGAAGCCAGGCAGAAGATAGCAGAAAAAATACAGGCAAGGCGCAATGAATTAGGTATCTCACAAGCCGCACTTGCTGAACAAACTGGAATGGGAATAGCAACTATTAAACGTTTTGAAAGTGGTAAATTCTGGCTCAATATGAAGCAATACGTCCTACTTCGTGAAGTCTTGCAGCTTCCAACTACCTTCTAATTCTCCCTCAATTATTACGGCGGTGTCCCGCCATACGAAAATTAGGGTGTTACACTGCTTTCCTATAACGTTCAGGGCTTGGCGTTGTTGGGATATTTGAAAAACGTCAAGCTGATAACCGAAGCTAAATAAAATTATTAATGATTAAAATTATTGCAAATGCAAAATAGTATTCCGTCCGCCGAAACTGCTGTTGATAATAGCACACAGGCGATGTTACAACGTCCTGCCCCAATAACGCCAAACCCCATGTTAGCAGAAGCCTTTTCTGTCAGACCGATTTTGTTTTCAACGCCGATGGTTCAAGCAATAATGAAAGGTCAGAAAACACAAACCAGGCGAATTGTAAAAGGAATGGCTTTGGATTGGTTGCAGCCTGATATGTTTACTCCTGAATTTGTCGTTAACCCTGAAAATAATATGTGTCCTTATGGCAAGGTTGGCGACATGCTTTGGGTAAGGGAAACGTGGGCTAAGGTTTCAACTTTCCCCGAACCTGATTGCTTCGGCAAGTATCTGTATAAATCAATGGGTGATACTCCTGAAAAATGGATGCCTTCCATATTCATGCCTAAAGATGCTTGCCGCATTTTCTTAAAGATTACCGATATAAGAATTGAAAGACTGCATGAATTAAGTGAAGCTGATGCAAGAGCCGAAGGAGTTGCTCATGTAATTGATAAAATAACTGGTTATTGCGGCTACGATTACATTATCGGCGGCTACAATCTAATGACTACACCTTATCACGGCTTCCGTTCATTATGGAAGAAAATTAATGGTGAACAGTCTTGGAATGAAAATCCGTTTGTGTGGGTAATAACTTTTGAACGTGCAGAGTGTCCGCAAGGTTTCTGCTAACGTTGAAGCATTGAAGCTGCGGGGAATGTTTAGCACCGCAGCATGGATATAGATTAGCTGGGCGTTATTCGTCCAGCCCCGTAGTTGCAATGCACTGTTGCACGAAGGCTGCGGGTAGTTTAAAGCTCTTTGAAATTGAGGGGGAAAATATTTTTTAAAAAAAGTTGTAAAAATATTTGGAGTGTAACAAATTTGTTACTATATTTGTTCTATCAATAACAAATGAGGCGGCAACTCAATAATCACGGCGAAAAACAACATGACAACTTCAATTAACATTCAGAAAAGCAGCATCAACATTATCTCTCAACTGCTCAAACTTGAAGGCAAACAATTCTCGCAACCTACTTGGTTCAAAAAAACAGCCGTAAATTTTAAAAAGAAGTTTGGCATTGAATTACAAGGTGCTCCTTTGATATTCGTAGCCAATGGTTGTATTTGGAAGTTATCTTTTATTCAAGGCAACTATTCTGCAAAACTTGGCGGACACAAATTTGAAAGTGCTGATTATTTACCAATAGTTGGCTGCAAAAACAAGTTTAAAAGAATGGAAAGACTTGATATTTATAACAAAATTTACAACATCAAATGAACGAAAAAATATTGAACGAAGCCCGCAACTTAATAGCGGGCTTCTTAAAAAACCGCCGCATTGAATTGGGATTATCTCAACAAGATTTAGCTGATAGAACTGGTATGGCAAGAGCAACAATCAACAGAATGGAGCAAGGTTTGTTTTGGTTAGGAATGAAGCAATATTTACAACTTTGCGAAGCCTTGCATTTATTTCCTGCAATTGCAGAAATGGAAGCAGATGATGAAATTGCCGAAGCACTCCGCAAGAATTGGACAGCCAAACCAAAAGCAATGACGATAGATGAAGCATTGCAACTGAAAGCAGGAAAACACAAACGTCCTGACCAACACAACTAATTTCCCTTCAATTTATTTTCTCAAATCTGCACGACTGTTGCCGCCTGTGATGCTGGTAGCAGCTTTCGTGCAACGGTTCACGGCTTGCCGTAGTGGCGGGCAATTAGTACAAATGTTTAATAAAAGAAGAAAAGATGAATACAGCACAAAAGCTCAATAGTAGCACTTCAACCGCCATTACGGCAAACCGATGTTATACACAGCCTTTTTTGGACGTATATCTTTCGGATTGCTTAGATAAAATGCGAGATTTTGATGATAAACAATTTGATTTAGCAATAGTAGATGTTCCTTATGGAATTGGCGAGGATGGCTCAAAAAATTATACTCGTAGTGTAATGGCTAAAAGTAAAAATTATAAAGCTTATTCAGGCAACGATTTAACTGCTCCTGAAGCTGAATATTGGAAAGAGTTACGCAGAATTTCTAAAAATCAAATTGTTTGGGGTGCAAATCATTTTATTTCAAAATTACCTTTTGATAGTAGCTGTTGGATAGTTTGGGATAAAGAAAATGGGAACAATGATTTTGCCGATTGTGAGCTTGCTTGGACATCTTTCAAAACTGCTGTTAGAAAATTCAAATGGAAATGGCACGGAATGCTTCAGCAAAATATGAAAGAAAAGCAAGAACGCATACATCCAAATGAAAAACCTATACAGCTTTATGAATGGCTTTTGAAAAACTATGCTAATAATGGCGATAAAATTATTGATACGCATTTTGGTAGTGGCTCAATAGCATTGGCTGTTGATAAGGTAAACAAATTGGATAAAATGAATTTGCACCTTACGGGAATTGAAAAAGACACGTTTTATTATAACAAAGCAATCAATCGAATTAGTCAAAAACTTTCAATTGGAACGCTGTCTTTTTAAGGTTGTGTATAACACGCTGATTGACGCAATTCAAAAAATTGAACCAATGTGATTTCTTTGTTTTTAATTAATTTATGTACTATATTGCAGATTGACATTTTTTTAACACATAATATTTAGATTATAGTGTTTCCCTGCACTATATTGCATAAGATTTAATAAACAAACCGGAGGCTTCACCGGACAAAGCAAGCAAATCACATATGACAGAACTACAAAATCTAATCGGAAAGAAAATAACAATCTTCAAATATTCCGATTTTGGTTTCCCGCACTCAATCCAATGTGAAATGAGGGACGTTTTTTTGCAAGATTATGCTCAATACAAAAACCTCGTTCACATAGTTTATAGACCTAAAGGCAAAAAAACAGATTATGTATGCCGGGTTTATGACTATTCAACAATACTTATTTATGTCGGTTGGGTGGATTTAAAAGCGGATATGTATGTAGAAACCTTAAAAAGCTCAGAGGATGTTACGGTTAGGCGTTCTTTGCTATCATTCAGCAATGAATATGCAGAAATAGCAATGCAAAGCACTAACCAAAAACCTGTTTTTTCTCAAATTAAATAACTTTTGATTATTAATTAAGCGGGGAACAGCGTTAATCTGAACAACAAAAAAATATGAATACTAAAGATTATTTCGCAGAATTATTTGAATTATCAAACAACTGCAAAAGGCTTACAAAAGAAAGGACAGATGCTCTTTTAAAAGCTGAAGAAAAACTTATTGAGGCCTGGAAAATGGCAGGAAATTTAAAACCTGTTGACGTAAAGTTAAGTAATGGTAGGGAATATCGAATAGGTGCAACTATATCTTCTAATGGTTTTGGTACACCCGAATTTAAAACAACGGGTATTGCGTTTCTTGAAACTCACTATCTTGAAAATTGGGATTATGATGAAAATAAACCGGTAATAGAAGAAACAAAATATCACAACAATGGATTTTGGTCTTATGGGAATTATTCAGGTAAAGAAGATAAAGAGGTTTTGGAATATTATAAAGATTTTCCTTTTATAAAGGAGAAGTTTGAACAATTTTTAAAAGATAGAATTGAAAAAATTAAGGGACTTAAATCAATCGAAGAATAAGAAAAATAAACTTGCCGAAGGTACAGGCCTTTACCCGGATCGCTACCGGCGGCAAGTCAAAACAAACTCTTTTTTTAACTCTAAAACTTAAACAAAATGGAAAAAAATAAAAATATTGGCATTTGGGTTCATTGGATAATGTATGAATATGTAAATGAAGTAATAAATAGAAATAAATTCTGTAAAGGGATGGAGTGGCATAGGACAACATCTGAACAAGCCGCAAAGGAAGTTTGGGAGGTAACAACAAAAAAACATTTCAAACACTTGAGCCCTATTATAACTTTTTTTGAATTAGATTAATCAAACAAAAAAGAGGCGCTACTTTAAAGAGCGCAACACACGTATGATAACATTTAATAAAGCAATCGTAAATTACCTTAGCGCTAAATCATTTTTATCAGAAGTACAAGATCAGGACAGGCTTTTGTACGGTAGAAAATCGCTGAAGGAAGCTGAAGATGACCTATACCACATCCTTAGCAATGAAACCAACCCCGACAAGATAAACCTGATCGAAACAATTTTAAACAACTAAAACAAAAAACAATGACAACGCAAGAAGATGAACTTCTGTATGTTGTTAAAGCAATTGAAGAAGAAGAAAAAATGCGGGGGCGGCAAAAAGGAACTGTCATGGCAGTAGGTGGTGGAAAGAAAGATGAAATAATGACTGTCAAAGTCGGCGATACTATCCTTTATAGTAACTACGGAATAGAGATAGAAATTGAAGGCAAGTCTTATTTGATAATGAGAGAAAGTGATATCTTAGCGATGAAGATAAAAATGAATAATTAGAGCTCTTTTTAGAAAAATATGAAGCCTCTACCTCGAATAATTTACGGAGTAACTAAAGAACTTGGAGCCGGCATCCTGGTACTAAACGATAATAATCAGCTTCCGGTAGTTGCAAGAGTAATACAATACAAAAACTACCATGAAATGATACAACAGCTTAACGCAAAACCGCCAATTGCCCATACGATTATACCAGGCTATTGCATAGCCTTAATTTTTTCAGGATACATAGGAAGAGGCTACCGGCTGATCGGCGGCAATGATGTAATAAGCGAAATACAGGGGATATTAAACGAAATGGCCGAATGGTATATTAACAACAAGATTAACCAACATAAAACTCAGTTTAAAAGATATGAAATATAAAAGGAACTATAAACGAATGAACAAAGGCGTAAAAAAGTAAATGTCAAATTATGAGAAAAGAATACATACACTCGGTACAATATTTATTCCCTGTTGTAAAAGATGATTATGGGAATGATTTTTGGCTGGCATTAGTAAATTCAAAAAAACAATACGGATATGCCCACTGCTCTGGTTATTATGTCATATCAAAAAATGGCGACATATCCGATGGATTTGTTACTTACGCAACAGAAGCCTTTTGGAAAAAAAAAGAACGAGACATGCTGATCATTGAAAAGGATGGTTATTACATAGAAGAATATAAAGAGAGGATGCACGCCATGGAATGGAAGGCAAAATCAGAAACGGGATACCAGGCAGCAAGTAAAAATGATTTAAACCTTGTAACACGGTTCTATGTTAGAAAAGAGGTAGTATAA
>JAKAJX010000151.1 GCA_021824855.1 Bacteroidota bacterium
GCTCAACATTACTTCCAACCGGTTTGTGGCATATTTTAAAAGTTTGTGGAGTTTTTAATGAATTATCTCCCGATACACGAGCGCCTATTGTCCAATAGCTAACATTGTTTGCAGAACTTACATCTCCATTAGAAAATAAAATACTCGGTTCATTTTGTCCATTGGGCGACCACTCATTGCTTAACTGTAATAAAACATTTTTCTTTCTGGTATCGCCGGCATTTCGTTTTATTTCTAAAGGAGCTTGAGGAGTATTGGTACCAATACCTGCATTACCAGTTAGCGGAAAATGATTTTCGCTATTGGGGTAAGTAGTATCTACATATTGATAAACAATATTTTTTGAAGAAGGTTTCTGCGATGGATAAGTAGCCGGAGTTTTAGCTGCAGGTTTTTTTGCGGAACGAACAGCACCTGAATATTTAGATTTACCAATGATAGTATTTTGAGCTACTAATTTTTGGGAAATAAAAAAGCTAAAAAGTATAATGACAAAGAATAATATTTTTTTCATGGTGCAATGATTTATTTTTCGGGCAATGTATCTTTCAAAAATAAATAAATTATTTCATCATTTACTTAAATGAAATGATTGATTAGTTTATTTAAAGCATAAAAAATTAAAGGAAGCGTTTTTGGCTTCCTTTAGGTAAAAATTATCTTTCGTAAGAAGGATGTTTCAGTTCCTCTTTTTCGTGTTCTTTATCGTAGGCTCTAATGATCGCTTTAACCAATCTATGTCTTACTACATCTTCTTCATTCAATTCTATATGGGCAATGCCATCAATGTTTTGTAAAATTCTAATAGCTTTATTTAATCCGCTATGCTGGTTACGTGGCAAATCAATTTGGGTAGGATCTCCTGTAATAATGGCTTTTGCATTGGCACCAATACGAGTTAAAAACATTTTTAATTGAAGATCATTGGTGTTTTGTGCTTCATCTAAAATAATAAAAGCATTATCTAAAGTTCTTCCGCGCATGTAGGCTAATGGGGCAATTTCAATGGTTCTTGTTGTCATATAATAGCCCAATTTGTCGGCCGGAATCATATCATCTAAGGCATCATACAATGGTCTTAAATACGGATCAATTTTTTCTTTTAAATCGCCGGGCAAAAAACCAAGACTTTCACCGGCTTCTACTGCGGGGCGAGTTAAAATAATTTTTTTAACAACTTTATTTTTTAGGGCTCTTACAGCTAATGCAACAGCAGTATAAGTTTTACCGGTTCCTGCAGGACCAATTGCAAAAACAACATCATTTTTATCGGCTGCTTGTACCATTTTTTTCTGGTTGGCCGTTCTTGCTCTTACCGTTTTTCCGTTAGGACCAAAAACTAAAATATCATTTGGATTTCTTTCAACAAAATTGTCAATTGTTTCTGCATCGTCTCCGCCAAGAATTTGTTCGAAGTAATTTTCGCTTAAATGGCCATTGCGTTCCAAGTATTGAATAATTAATTCAATTTTTTCTTTTGCATTTTCAATTTGTTCGGGAGCACCACTTAATTTTATTTGAGTGCCACGCGACAAAATTTTAAGCAAAGGAAATTTACGTTTAAGAAGATCTAGTTTTCCATTATTTACTCCGAAGAATTCAATCGGATTGACGGTTTCAAGGTTGATGATTGTGTCTGTCAAAATTCTTGCCTTTTAGTTAAGTAATAGATATGTTTTTACTAACGAATGCTTCTATCTCAAATATAACTTGTAATATCTAATTAATACAAAAATTTGTTATACACAGAATGTGAATAGAATAATAAATAATTGATTTCTTTATAGGAAAAAGATACTAAAATGCGAAGGCTATGCGTATATTTTTTTTAAGCTGTTAATGGTTTCTTTTGGGTTGCTTGATTTAAAAACCGTATTGCCTGCAACCAATGCATCGGCACCGGTATGTATTAAAGCAGCTGCATTTTCGAGCGTAACGCCGCCATCTATTTCAATTAGTACATTTGCACTGCTTTGATGAATTAAATGTTTTAGTGCTCTTATTTTATCAATGGTTTGTGGAATAAATTTTTGTCCGCCAAAACCCGGATTAACGCTCATTAAACAAACCACATCAATATCGGTAATAACATTTTCAAGTAATGATACGGGTGTATGCGGATTAAGGGCTACACCTGCTTTCATTCCTAAACTTTTTATTTGCTGAATATTTCGATGCAAATGTGGGCAAGCTTCAATGTGAATGGTTAAAATATCGGCACCTGCTTTTTTAAATTGCTCGGCATATTTTTCCGGTTCCAGAATCATTAAATGTACATCAAGCGTTTTTTTAGCTATTTGATGAATATGTTCAATAATTGGTAAACCAAAACTTATGTTAGGCACAAAACGTCCATCCATAACATCTAAATGAAACCAATCGGCACTACTTTCATTTATCATTTTGCATTCTTCTTCTAATTGTAAGAAATTACAGGACAACATGGATGGTGCAATAATTGGCATGATATGGTTATTTATTATTGCGGTAAAATTACTTTTCTTTTTTTAATTGATGATTATCTGTGTTTATTGTAATCTCTTTATAGCATCTCCTGCTTCTTGTAATGTATTATCTAATTGAAATGCAATTTGATAATTTTTTAGGGCTTCTTGTTTATTGTTTTCTGCTTCAAAGCATTTTGCCATCCAATAATACGCATCCGGATAGGTATTGTTAATACTTGCTGCCAGTTTAAAAATTTTTAGTGCCGCATCGTAATTCTTGGCATCGAAAAATATAAATCCTTTTTCTAAATAGGCTTCTAAGTAGCTGTAATTATTGCTAATACATTCATCGAAAAGTTGCTGTGCTTTTTTGGTATTTCCAGTTCTGGCAAAATAAACACCACTTATAAAATAACTATGTGCATCATATTCACGTCCCATTCTTAAATTAAGTACCGCATTACAAATAGATAGAGCTTGTATATTTCTTTTTTCTGCCAGCAGATTGGCGAGCGATAACATGCCATCGGGCGCGGGATAAATTTTTAATGCTTTTGTATAACTGTTAATGGCTTCAAACGTATCTTTTGCATTTTCCATTAATTTTCCTTTTCTATACCAAAGTCCATAATTGGTAGAATCTTTTTTTGTTAAAGAATCAATTTGTTTAATAGCCTCCGGATAAAGTTGTAAACTATCTAACACATTAATTAATTGTAATCGTAAGCCAATACTGTCCGGATATTTAGCAATGGTTTGTAAAATTGGTTTAACCAGTTGAAGATTTTTATTTTTTGATGACGAAGCAGTAGTTGTAGTATCTCTGTTGTTGCAGTTAATAAATAAAAAAGATATTGTAATGCTAATTGCTATAATTTGTTTCATGCAGCAAAAATAGATTCCTTTTTTGTTTTACAACGAATAGTGAATTGTTGGGTTAAAAATTAACTTTTAACTTGAAGTATTGTTAGCAAAATAGCCTTCAATATAACATGCAATAACTTTCATAATGCTGCAATAAATAGCATAGGCAGTGTATTTTTAAACAGTGCCAACTCGGTTAAATATTTTTTTCTTAAGTTAATTAATTAACTAATAACTTAGCATATAGTAAAGCTGCATCAGGAAGCGGCTTTAACTAAAAAATCAATTTTTACAAACTTATCTTTATGGAACAAGGAAATTTAGTAGTTGATAGTTTATTGGGAGTACACAGTTTATTAAGATGGTTGATATTATTATTATTATTATTAAATATTTTCCGAAGCTTTATCGGAACTGATGGACAGCCATATACAGTAAAAGATAAAAAATGGAATTTGAGATTGTTGATTGTTGTGCATATTAACTTTTTAATTGGCTTAATTCAGTATTTCGCAGGCAGTAAAGGATTTATTTTTTTTAGGCAAAACAGCTTTGCCGATGTAATGAAAAACTCACTGATGCGTTTTTGGGCAGTTGAGCATATTAGCGGAATGTTAATTGCAATAGTTATTATTACTGTAACAAGAACTATTGCCAAGAAGGAATGGGAAGATAGTGCTGCCAAGCATAAAAAATTAGGAATTCTTTACCTTCTTGCTTTGATAATTATTTTACTTGTAATTCCTTGGCCATTTAGAGAAAATTTTCAAACCTATCCTTGGTTTAGAAGCCTTTATTAAATTTCATTTAGTTCTTGAATTGGAAATAAATTTTCAAATTTTTTTTGAAATGTGAAATAATATTTTAATTTTGTTAACCAATTGGTTAAATTAAATGGTTAATAAAATTAAAGATACAACAACCGAAGAAAAAATTTTAGAAGCCGCAAGAAAGGTTTTTATTGAAAGAGGCTTAGACGGTGCTCGTATGCAAGAAATTGCTGATAAAGCTGGGATTAATAAAGCACTGCTTCACTATTATTTTAGAAGTAAAGACAAGTTATTTGAAGTTATTTTTAAAGAGACTGCCGGAAATTTATTTCCAAAGTTTGAAATGATATTGAACTCGGATAAACCATTGTTTGATAAGATAGATGAAATTGTTAGTAATTACATAGACTTGATTATCAAAAACCCTTATCTGCCCTTATTTGTGCTAAGTGAAATGAATAAAAGTCGTAACCTGCAATTAGCTAATTTCTTTGAAATGCAAAGAAATAAATTTGTTGAAAAATTTGTTCAAAATATTGAAAAAGAAATTAAAAAAGGTGTAATAAAAAAAATTAGTCCTGCTCATTTAATCATCAACATATTTTCCTTATGTGCTTTCCCATTTATTGCCAAACCGGTAATAGGTATTTTATTGGAAATAGATGATTTACAGTTTAAGTATATGATGGAGCAACGGAAAAAAATAGTTACTGATTTTATAATAGCGTCAATTAAAAAATAATTTTTTATGCATAAATTAACTATTTGGTTAAATAAAATAATTATAACATTCACTTTCACTTTTATAGTTTTTAGTCCTATTGCTGCACAGCAACAAGCATTAACATTAGAAAAAGTATATCAATTGGCAAGAGAGAATTATCCATTAATTAAGGAAAAAGGATTGATTGAGAAATCTGCATTTTTAACTATCGAAAATATTAAAACTGCTTACTTACCTCAAATTAGTATTAGCGGGCAAGCTACTTATCAATCCGATGTTACATCGCTGCCAATTAAGTTGCCGAATATAAACGTTCCTACAATTTCAAAAGATCAATACAGATTTGTTGCCGATATTAATCAGTTGGTTTATGATGGGGGAGTAATAAAAATTCAAAAAGAAATTCAACAAAAAACTTCTTTAATTGATAATCAAAAAATTGAAGTAGAACTATATAAGTTAAAGGACAGAATTAATCAATTGTATTTAGGCATTTTATTATTGAACGAGCAGTTGGAGCAAAATAAGTTAACCAAAAATAATATACTTATTGGTATCAAAATGGTTAAGGCTCAAATAGCCAATGGTACAGCATTTCGTTCGGCTCAATTGGTGCTGGAAGCTCAAGCCTTGCAAGTGGATCAAAAGTCTATTGAATTGCAAGCAAACAGAAAACAGTTATTGCGGGTATTGGAATTATTTATTAATCAGCAACTGAATGATGATGTTCAATTAAAAAAACCTGTCGTTCAATCATTTTCAGTCGATAAAAATATAGACCGACCAGAAATGAAGTTGTATGATTACCAGGATAGTTTATGGCATAAGCAACGTTCATTAATAGTTGCTAAAAATTTGCCTAAATTAAGTTTGTTTGCAGAAGGAGGCTACGGAAGACCAGGATTAAATCTATTACAAAACGATTTTGCATTTTTTGGTATTGGCGGTTTAAAGTTTAATTGGGCATTAAGTAATTTATATACTTCCAAAAGAGACAAAGAAATTGTAGCCGTTAATCAAACTATTAATAATGTGCAGAAAGATGTTTTTCTATTTAACATTAATGCTCAGCTATTACAACAACAAATTGAAATAAATAAAATTGAACAATTAGTTAGTGTTGATGAAAAAATAATTGATATACGAAAAACAATTACCGAGTCTTCAAAATCTCAATTAGAAAATGGAGTAATTACTTCAAATGATTATTTACGAGAAATAAATGCTGATGATCAAGCTATGTCCATTTTTATTTTACATCAAATACAGTTATTAGAAGCTCAAATAAATTATCAAAACATAAAAGGAAACCAATAAAATAATTTTATGAAACCAACATCAATCGTTAAACTATCCATTACATTAAGCATTTTGGCAGCATGCAATTCTACTCAATTACAACACGATGCGGCTGGAATATTTGAGTCGGATGAAGTTATTGTTTCTTCGGAAGAAGCAGGAAAATTATTACATTTTGCAGTGAATGAAGGAGATATTTTGGTGAAAGATTCTGTAGTGGCATTCATAGATGCAGTACCATTTAATTTGCAAAAAAAACAGGTTGAAGCAAATATTAAAGCTTTAGCTGAAAAAACTATTGATGTACAACCTGAAGTAAAATTATGGAAAGATCAGATTGCAGTTTTACAAACACAATTAGCTAATTTATTACATGAAAAACAGCGTATTGAAAATTTATTAAAGTCGGATGCCGCCACAACCAAGCAATTGGATGATATTAACTTTCAAATAGAATATATTAAAAAACAAATTCAGGTAAATCAGCAACAGATAGCTGTTAGAGAAAGTAGTGTAGCTACTCAAAACAGAAGTATTTTAAGTGAAGTACAACCATTAGAAAAACAAATTGCTACAATTTCTGATAAAGAAAACAGAACTAAAGTAATTAACCCAATTAATGGAACTGTATTAACAAAGTATGCTATGGAAGGCGAAATAACAGGTGTTGGCAAAGCATTATATAAAATTGCCGATTTAACTACCATTAATTTGAGGGCTTATATAAGTGCTAATCAGTTGGCTAAAATAAAATTAGGTCAACAGGTTAAAGTTTTTGCTGATGATGGAACAGATAAATTCAAAGAATATTCCGGAAAAATTAGTTGGATTTCGGATAAAGCAGAATTTACGCCTAAAACTATTCAAACAAAAGATGAAAGAGCCAATTTGGTTTATGCCATAAAAATTACTATTAAAAACGATGGCTTTTTGAAAATTGGTATGTATGGAGAAGTTGATTTGAATAAGTAAATTATAGCAAACTAATTGTACATCAGAAATGTTTCATTATGCCATCAGTTG
>JAKAJX010000122.1 GCA_021824855.1 Bacteroidota bacterium
CTCTGCATTGTAGTCGTTTTGTTCAAGTACCATATCAGTAAACATAGTAAATTCAACCAAAGCCTCGTTGGCAGAAAATGGCAAAACATACATAAATGCTGTGCCGTTATGCTGACTAACTGTGAAATCCATAAAAGTAGCAACATTGCTATCAAAAACATTTTTTTCTGTTTTAATAACCCATCCTTTAAAATGTTGCTTTAATTTAAATTTATCATCAATTGCATGAAAGAGTATTGAATTAAAAACAAATGTTGATTGATAAATAGCCGTTGCAGTAAAAACCAATGCTTTATCATTAATAGAATGAATGGAAAGAACTTTCTCTGTTGTGAAATGAACATTAGGGAATGCGGCAGCATATTGCATTACATGGTTATAAAAATCAATTCCTTTAATTAGCTTGTACGTATATGGAGATATTGAAAAAGAAGAATGATACTGCTGAGATTGAAAAGATAATTGCTGCCATTGATGGTAAACAATATCGTCAAAAAGCCCCTTATCTTTTTCCCAAAAACACCATGTTCTATCATTTTCTGTTTTAGCGGCACTATCAATTACTAAAATTTTTTTATGCTGCAGAGATGGCTGTTGCAATAATCGCATTAATAAACTTAATCCGGCACACCCGGCACCGGTAATAATATAATCGTACTCATTATTCAAGTAGAAGAAAATTTACTGTTGTTGAATTGCTTCATCTCTTCTAATCTTATTCCAGTATTTTCGAGCAACAATCAGCATACCAAAACTTTCTCCTTGCTCTTTACCAATATGTTTATGATGCATTTTATGTGCCCAACGTATTGCCTTTATGTAACGACTATTTATTTTAGAAAACCATTTTATACGCTGATGGATTATTATTTCGTGTACCAAAAAATAGGCAAACCCATAAAGTGCAATTCCAAATCCAATTGCTGCTGTGTAATAATACTGATTTGTAACACCAAACATAATGCATAAAAAGCTGGGTATTGCAAAAATTAAGAAAAAGGCATCATTCTTCTCTACTTTATTCCCCTTAGGATTATGATGATCTTCATGCAAATACCATAAAAATCCATGCATTACATATTTATGAGTTAGCCAAGTAATAGGCTCCATAAGTATAAAAGTTGCCAACATTGTAAGTAGATATGCTATCATAAAAAATATTACATATTAAATGAAAAACTGGTTTGCAGCAAACTATTGTTTGCTACTTTATTTTCTGTCCACCACTCAAATATTTTAGGAAATGCAATGTAAAACCATGCGGTATAATATTTAGTATCACTATGCAAAGTTTCATTTATATGGTACATTGATTTATACGCATACGCATTTACTTCATTTTTATTGGCAATAACTTCGCCATTGTAATTACCAACCAATACATGATCATACTCATGCTCAATTAAGCCATTATCTAAACTTGCTTTATAGGTAAACTGAAAAACATTTTGCAAACAAGTATGAAATCCCATTTCTTCTTTCAATCTTCTTTTTGCAGCAGATAAAATTGTTTCGTTGTATCGGGGATGGCTACAACAGGCATTTGACCATAATCCTCCACTATGATACTTTGAAAACGCTCTTTGCTGTAATAACATTTCGCCTTTATCATTAAAAATAAAAACGCTGAATGCCCTATGCAACAGAGCCTTTTCATGTGCTTCTATTTTTTCCATCAAACCTTTTTCATTATCGTATTCATCTACCAAAATTACTTGTTCCATACTGTAGCTTTTATTACAATAAATTAAGTTGACTCCGAAAACTTGCTTTTGCCCAAATAAACATTTTATGATAATCGGGTATTCTAATACGCTGTTGTAATATTTTTTGCGGCTGTACTTTTTTAATTTTAGTAAATAAGGAATAATAATATTTATACGCAACATAAACCCCAAATCGGGCTTTAATAGGAAGTTGTATTACACCTTTGTATGCTTGCTGAAAATCATTTTCAATATCGGCTTCAATTAATTGTTTATCACTGTATGTAAATCGCTCAAAATTGCAATTAGGAAAGTACATTCTTTTTAATCCTTCATAATCGGCTTTCACATCACGTAAAAAATTAATTTTTTGAAATGCAGCTCCCAAGCTTTTGGCAGCAGGTTCTAACTTTTTATATTTCACCGAATTGCCTTCGCAAAAAACATACAAACACATTAATCCTACCACTTCGGCACTGCCATAAATATATTCTTTATAATCATTTTCTTCGTAAGCTATTTTATATAAATCCATTTCCATGCTCTTAAAAAAAGATTCAATTAAATTATGATCAATGTTGTATTGATTAACGGTTAACTGAAAACTATGTAAAATAGGATTTAAGCTTATTTTACGATTGATTGCCTCGTAAGTAGCATCTTTAAATTGCTGTAATAAAAATGCTTTATCGTATGCATGAAATGTATCCACAATTTCATCGGCAAAACGAACAAAACCATAAATATTACAAATTGGAACTCGTAAACTTTTGTGCAATAAGTTAATTGCACTGGAGAATGAAGTACTGTATTGCTTTGTTGTAATACGGCTACACTCTTGGCTTACTTGATGAAACAATTGCATCATAAAGATTGATTGATTTTGATATTACCTACTATTGATTGTTATGAATTGAACTCTGCACTGTACGCATTAACCTCACTATATTTAATTACTTCTTTTGCTACTACTTCTCCACTAATTAAACTCGGCGGAACACCCGGCCCGGGAACTGTAAGTTGACCGGCATAAAAAAGATTAGCTACTTTTTTACTTTTGCAACTTGGTTTTAAAATAGCCGTTTGCCATAATGTATTTGCCAATCCGTATGCATTGCCTTTAAACGAATGATATTCTGTAACAAAATCACTATTGGCAAAAGAACTTTTATATATAATATTATTTTTAATTGGCTCGCCTAATAATTTTTCCATTCTTTCCATAACCATTTCAAAATAATGCTCACGTATTGCATCGGTATCGTTGTTTAATTCGGTTGCAACCGGAATTAAAATCATTAAATTCTCGCAACCTTCCGGTGCTACGGTAGTATCTGTTACCGATGCTGCATTTACATAAAACAAAGGATTGGTAGGCCATTCTTTTGTTTCATAAATTTCTTTTCCATGCACTTCAAAAGAAGTATCGAAAAATAAATTATGGTGTAAAATATTTTTTAGTTTTTTATTTAATCCTATATAAAATAAAATACAACTTGGAGCCATTACTCTCGTATTCCAATATTTTTCTGAATAACTGCGCCATTGTTGCTGCAACAACTTCGATTCAACATGATGATAGTCTGCTCCGCTTACTATAACATCTGCATCTAAAAAAAGTTCTTTATTTGATTGTGTATTGATAGATTTAATAGAACGAGCAACCCCATTTTCTACAATAATTTCTTGCACATCTTCATTAAAATAAAATTCTACACCCAATTCTTTGGCTACACTGTACATAGCTTCTACAATACTATACATGCCTTTTTCCGGATACCAAGTTCCACCAACGATATCGGCATAATTCATTAAACTATATAATGCAGGAGTTTTTTTAGGCAATGCGCCTAAAAACAATACCGGAAACTCCATTAACTCTTTTAATTTAGGATGCTTAAAATATTTGGCTACATGCCGTGTGATAGAATTAAATACATCTAACTTAAATATTCCTTTCAATAATTTAATATCTAAAAATTCTCGGAGAGATTGCCCGGGTTTATGAACCAGTTGATGAATGCCTACTTTGTATTTATATTCCGCTTCGTCTAAAAATTTTTGTAATTTATTGCCGCTTTCGGGTTCAATAGAATTAAAAGTATTTTTCAATTCGTTATAATCTGCCGGTATATCTAAGGTTGAATCGGAATAATATATTCGGTAAGAAGGATTGAGTCTTTTAAGTTGATAATAATCTGAAACTTTTTTCCCGAAAAGACTAAAATAACGTTCAAATACATCTGGCATCCAATACCAACTTGGTCCCATATCAAAAACAAAACCATCTTGTTTTAACTGTTTTGCTCTTCCACCCGGTACCGAATTTTTTTCAATTACACTTACTTTATATCCGGCTTTAGCCAAAAATGTAGCAGCAGATAAGCCTGCAAATCCCGAACCAATAACAATTACTTTTTGCTGCACCTGTATAATTTTAATTACGTTCTAATTGATTTTTCAAGAGTTTACGGGCAAAGTGAATTCTGCTTTTAATAGTACCTAAAGGCTCTTGAAGCATGTCGGCAATTTCGTGGTATTTAAACCCATCAAAGTATAATAAAAAAGGCGTTTTAAATATTTCGGGCAATTCGTAAATAGCTGCCTGCACTTCTTTAATGTTTAAATTAACCAACGCTTCGTTGGCAACTGCACCCTGATTAAGGTTTAGCAGAAAATCGTTGGGGGTGGCATCGAAAATAGTTTGCTGCTTCGATTTTCTGCGATAATTATTGATAAAAATATTTCGCATGATTGTATATAACCAAGCCTTGATATTTGTTCCTGTCAAATATTTTTCTCGGTTAGCCAATGCTCTGTACATTGTTTCTTGAACAAGGTCTTTGGCCTGTTCTTGATCTCGAGTTAATGTTATTGCAAAAGGTTTTAAATATTCGGTGCTGTTAATTAACACCCGATTGAATTCTACTGCCACCATATAATTTTGTTTAACTATTGATTGACCAAAGTTAAACAAATAATTTTTAGATTGCCAAATTTTTGTTTAATATTTTTATAAAAAAGATTAAACAATTTTATATTGAAAAAATTCTTATTTCGCAATACAGCAAACTTCAATCAGTTACCTGTTTCTACCACTTATTTTACATGCTGCTAATAAAATGCATTACTTCGGAGAGAGATTTACACAAACTAATGTTGTCGGGAATTTTTTTCTTATAGTTTAATGTGTGATAACCTGAAATGATGATTGAAAAGCCGGCCAATTGCTGATGTAATTGATTTAAAAAATGATCGAACCGGAAGTTGCCCATTACAGATGTAATATGCGTATAAATAAAATGCGGCTGCTTTAGCTTAGCCAAATATTGAATATCTCTTAACGGAACATTTGCACCTACATATATTATTTTAAATCCTCTTTCTTTCAAAATAAAATTAATAAACAACAATCCCAACTCGTGGTATTCACCTTCGGGTAAAAATAATAAAGCCACTTTATTTCGCTGAACCGGACTTACCACATTATCAATACCTACAATAATTTTTTGCCTAATAATATTGGTTACTAAATGTTCTTGTGCAGGAATAATATGATTGGTTTGCCATAAAATGCCTATCCGTTCTAAAAACGGAAATATAATTTGTATAATTGCTTTTTCTACTCCTTTGGCAGCAATATAATTTTCTAATTCAGCCTCTAATTTCTCTAAAGAAAATTCAACCAAATACTTTATCAGCTCATTTATTACACGCTCTTGTTGTGCTTGTTGGTTATTTAATCCTAATACTTTTTGCTTAATCTCTTGTTCACTCAGCTTATCAATATGCGAAATCTTAAAACCATATTTATTTAATAAAGAAATGTTCAATAAAGTTTGCAACTCGGCATTACTGTAATGCCTAATATTTGTTTCGGTACGTTGTGGTTTTAAGAACGAATAGCGTTGCTCCCATATTCGTATTGTATGAGCTTTAATGCCCGATAAATTTTCTAAATCTTTAATACTAAAAACATTCATGTGGTATAGCCAATTAATTAAACCGCTTAAAAAAATGAAATAACAAAATACTTTACAAAAAAGTTGTGTTAGGTATCAGTTTTTTTTCAACCATCCTTATTATTCATTCATTTAACGCTCAACAGAAAGATTGATTTGTGCAATCATTTCATTTCTTATATTCGTTATTACGATGAGCGAGCAAGAAATTTTATTCGAATCTACACAACCGCAATACACGTTAACCGCAGAACAAGAGAAAAAAGAAATTGTGCGTCAATATCGTGCATTACTGCGAAGCCTTCGCCCTAAATTAAAAAGAGGCGATAAAGAATTGGTACGTCATGCGTTTGAAATGGCTGCCGAATCGCATAAAACCATGCGGCGTAAAAGTGGCGAACCGTATATTTTACATCCACTGGCTGTAGCACAAATTTGTATTGAAGAAATAGGACTGGGCGTACGCAGTACTATTTGTGCATTATTACACGATACCGTTGAAGATACCGATTTAACATTGGAAGATGTAGAAACAGAATTTGGAACCGAAATTGCCAAAATTGTTGATGGACTTACCAAAATCTCGAATGTTATTGATACCAACTCTTCGCAACAAGCCGAAAATTTTAAAAAAATTCTTTTAACACTTACCGATGATCCAAGAGTTATTTTAATTAAACTGGCCGATCGTTTACACAACATGCGAACATTAGATAGCATGAAACGAGAAAAGCAACTTAAAATTTCTTCCGAAACCGTTTGGGTGTATGCACCATTGGCACATCGCATGGGCTTATACAATATTAAAACCGAAATGGAAGACCTTTCCATGAAATACATGGAACCCGAAGCCTATAAAGAAATTGCACAAAAGTTGGCCGAAACAAAAAGAGAAAGATCGAGGTATATTAATGAATTTATTAAACCTTTAAAAGATAAACTTACTGCCGGCGGTTTCGATTTTGAAATTTATGGTCGCCCAAAAAGCATTCATTCTATTTGGAACAAAATAAAAAAGAAATCTGTTTCTTTTGAAGAAGTGTACGATTTGTTTGCTATTAGAATTATTTTAAACTCGCCACAAGAAAAAGAAAAAGAAGATTGCTGGAAAGTGTATTCGCTAATAACCGACGAATACAACCCTTCACCCGAAAGATTAAGAGATTGGTTAAGTAATCCGAAAAATAATGGTTACGAAGCCTTACACACCACAGTAATGGGTCCGCAAGGTAAATGGGTTGAAGTACAAATTAGAACCAAACGCATGAACGAAATTGCCGAACGTGGTTTGGCAGCTCATTATAAATATAAAGAAGGTGCCAACGATGAAGACCGCTTCGATAAATGGTTTGGCCAAATACGGGAAGTACTTGCTACTGAAGATTCGGATACAGTAAACTTTTTGCAAGATTTTAAAACTTCTTTTCTTGCC
>JAKAJX010000164.1 GCA_021824855.1 Bacteroidota bacterium
AATATATTTTTACTGCTATAGTTTTACTTTTCTCAAATAATCGCCATACCCACTTTTCGCATATTTATCGGCTAATTTTACTAATTGCTCTCTATCAATAAATCCCATTCTATAGGCTATTTCTTCTATGCAGCCTATTTTTTGACTTTGGCGTTTTTCAATAACACGTACAAATTCGCATGCATCGCTCAATGAATCGAAAGTGCCGGTATCTAACCATGCCGTACCTCTGCTCATTACGCCCACTTTTAGTTTATTTTGTTGCAGATATACTTTATTAACGTCGGTAATTTCATATTCACCACGTGGAGAAGGTGGAATATTTTTAGCAATTTCTACCACACTGTTATCGTAAAAATATAATCCGGGTACTGCATAATTTGATTTAGGTTGTTTGGGTTTTTCTTCAATAGACATGGCAGTAAATTGGTCATCAAATTCAACTACACCATATCTTTCCGGATCATGTACTTCATACGCAAAAATGGCCGCCCCTTCTATATTATTAAAAGATTGTACCAATTTACTAAAACCGGATCCGTAAAAAATATTATCGCCTAAAACTAATGCCACTTTATCTTTCCCAATAAACTTTTCACCAATCACAAAAGCTTGGGCTAATCCGTTGGGAACAGCTTGTACCGCATAAGAAAATTTACAACCAATTTCATGTCCATCGCCTAATAATCTATGAAATTGAGAAGAATCGTCGGGTGTAGTTATAATTAGTATTTCGTTAATACCCGCCAACATGAGTACTGATAAAGGATAATAAATCATTGGCTTATCGTAAATTGGCATTAACTGTTTGCTAATACCTTTTGTAATTGGGTACAATCTTGTACCGCTTCCACCTGCCAAAATAATGCCTTTCATAGTTTAGAATTTAAAGGATTGTTTAATTTCATTAAAGGATGGTAACAGACTATCTTTCTCAGATAATTGTACTTCATCGGCAGCAATTTTCCAATCAATATTGAGCTGGTTATCATTATATATAATGCCGCCTTCAGATGCTTTATTATACAAATTATCGCATTTATAAAAGAATACGGCTTCGGTACTTAATACAACAAAACCATGTCCAAAGCCTCTTGGAACAAAAAATTGCAAATGATTATCTTCGGATAGTTCAATACTTTCCCATTGACCAAAAGTGGGAGAATCTACACGCAAATCAACAGCAACATCTAATACTTTCCCTTTTAAAACACGCACTAATTTGGCCTGTGCATATTCGCCTTGTTGAAAATGAATACCTCGTAAAACGCCTCTGGTAGATTTTGATTGATTGTCTTGCACAAATGAAACATTCAATCCAATCATACTTGCAAAACGTTGCTGATTAAAGCTTTCAAAAAAATAACCTCGAGGATCTTCGAATACCGTATCGTGAATAATAAAACAATCTTTTAATTTGGTTTCTTGAACTTTCATGATATACACTTTTATAAATAATTACTTATACAACAACTTTTATCCGCTTATACTTTTTTTATTATCTGTTTGTATACATTAAGTTGTAGTATTTTTCGTATGCTCCGCTGGTTATATTGTTTAGCCATTCTGTATTACTTAAATACCAATCAATTGTTTGGCTTAATCCTTCTTCAAAAGTTACAGTTGGCTTCCAACCTAATTCTTTATTAATTTTAGTAGCATCAATTGCGTATCTTCTATCGTGCCCCGGACGGTCTTTTACATACGTAATTAGTTGTTCACTTTCTCCCATTTCTCTTCCTAATTTTTCGTCCATTAACTTACACAATAGTTTTACCAAATCAATATTTCTCCATTCGTTAAATCCGCCAATATTATAGGTTTCATCGGGTTTTCCTTCATGAAAAATTAAATCAATTGCCAATGCATGATCTTTTACAAATAACCAATCGCGGGTATATAATCCATCGCCATAAACCGGCAAAGGTTTTTTATTGATGATATTATTAATGAAAAGAGGAATGAGTTTTTCGGGAAAATGAAATGGCCCATAATTATTAGAACAGTTAGAAACTACCGTATGCATGTGATAGGTTTCGGCATAGGCTCTTACGAAATGATCGGATGAAGCTTTACTGGCAGAGTAAGGAGAATTGGGATGATACGGAGTTGATTCGGTAAATAAGCCGGTTTCGCCCAATGCACCATATACTTCATCGGTTGAGATATGATAAAATAAATGTTGACTGTAATTGTCTTTCCATGCATGCCTTGCAGTATTTAATAAATTTACTGTACCAATAATATTGGTATATACAAAGTCTAATGGAGATACAATAGATCTGTCAACGTGCGATTCTGCAGCTAAATGAATAACATCGGTTATTTGATATTTTTTAAATACCTCATTCAATTTATCCGGATCTAATAAATTTATTTTTTCGAAAAAATAGTTAGCTGAATGGTCAATGTCTTTTAAATTTTCTAAGTTGCCGGCATAGGTTAATGCATCGAGGTTTACAATTTTGTATTGAGGATATTTAGTAACAAATAATCGTACAACATGCGAACCAATAAAACCTGCGCCGCCTGTAATTAAAATGTTTTTCATAATGAAAGGAATTTTGAATTTTGAAGATACCAATTATATGTTTTTTGAAGCCCTTGCTTTACATTTATAATTGAAGTGTAATTTAATAAATTTTTTGCTTTCGATATATCGGCCAAACTATGTTTTATATCTCCTGGTCTATCCGGCAAATGAATTGGCTGAATATTGCTGTTGGCAATTAAGTTTATTTCGTTCAATAATTGTAATAGAGTAGTTTGTTCGCCACAAGCAATATTATATACCTGATTGAAAGCCGCACTATTTTTAGTAAATAAAGCTAATATATTTGCCATTACCGCATTTTCAATGTAGGTAAAATCTCTACTAATTAACCCATCGCCATTAATTTTTGGAGTTTGCTTATTGATTATAGCTTGGCAAAATAAAGGAATAACAGCCGCATAAGGCCCTTGAGGATTTTGCTTGGGTCCAAATACATTAAAGTACCTTAACCCTATTAATTCTAAACCATACACAGTAGCATACACTTTTGCATACAGCTCATTTACATATTTTGTAACAGCATAAGGCGATAAAGGATTGCCTATTTTATCTTCAGTTTTAGGTAAATCGGGAGAATCACCATAGGTTGAAGAGCTGGCAGCATACACAACCCGTTGTATATTATTTTCTTTTGCAGCAGTAAATATGTTAAGTGTGCCGGTAATATTAACCGCATTAGTGGTTAATGGGTCTTTAATAGAACGGGGCACAGAGCCTAATGCAGCTTGATGAGAAATTAAGTTAATACCTTTGGTAGATTTTAAACAAGTGGCATAATCGCAAATATCGCCTTCTATAAATTCAAATTTAGGATGATCGAGAAACTCTTTAATGTTTTGAATAGATCCTGTTGCCAAATTATCTAATACACGTACACCCGATACCTGATTATGGCTTAATAGTTTTTCTACTAAGTTAGAGCCAATAAATCCTGCGCCACCTGTTACTAAAATTTTCATACCATTTATTAATTACCAAATTGAATCTTTTATTACATCATATACCATTTGTATGCCTTGCTCTAAATCAATGCTTGCAGTCCACCCAAAATTTTTTAATTTAGTTACATCCATCAATTTTTGCGGAGTGCCATCTGGTTTAGTTGTATCGAAGTTTAAATCTCCTTGATACCCTACAATTCTTTTTATTAATTGTGCTAATTCCAATATAGTTACATCGGTTCCCCAACCTATGTTTACCAATCCCTTCTCGTTATAATTTTGTAATAAAAAATAACAAGCATCTGCCAAATCATCTACATGCAAAAACTCTCTTCGAGGCGAGCCTGTTCCCCATAATTCTACAAAAGGTTGATTGTTTCTTTTTGCTGTAATAAATTTTCTTAGTAAGGCTGGCAATACATGCGATTTTTCTAAATCGTAATTATCATTTGGCCCATATAAGTTAGTTGGCATAGCCGATATAAAATTGCAACCATATTGTGCTCTATAACTATCGCACAATTCAATACCTGCAATTTTTGCAATGGCATACGGCTGATTGGTTTGTTCTAAATATCCCGATAATAAATATTCTTCTTTTAAAGGTTGAGGAGCTAATTTAGGATAGATGCATGATGAACCAAGAAATAATAATTTTTTTACTCCATACACATACGCGGCATGAATAATGTTTGCCTCCATCATCAAATTATCATAAATAAATTCTGCTCTATACGTATTGTTGGCAACAATACCTCCCACTTTTGCTGCAGCTAATATAACGTAGTCGGGTGTATGTTCTTGAAAAAAAGCATTTACCAATTGTTGGTTTCTTAAATCTAATTCTTTAGAACTTTTAGCAATAATATTTATAAACCCTTCTTTACGTAACTTTCTTTCTATTGCACTGCCTACCATTCCTCTATGCCCTGCAATGTATATTTTTGAATCTTTATTCACGTTCAACTATTTTTATACTGTATATTTTTCTATTCAAACTGATTGCTGATATTAAACCCACTGTCTTTCAAATGCTTTTCTTTGGTAAATAAAGCCATATCGGCTTCTACCATTTCTTGCACCAAGGCTGCCAAGTCATACTTGGGTTCCCAACCCAATTTCGTTTGTGCTTTGGTAGCATCTCCTATCAATAAATCTACTTCGGTTGGTCGGTAATACTTGGCATCTACTTTTACTACCACTTTACCCGCTTCTAATTGATATTTGGCATTATTGCATCGAATAACATATCCTTCTTCTGCCGCCTCTTTTCCTCTAAATCCAATTTCTATTCCTACTTCTGCAAATGCCATTCTAACAAATTCTCTTATCTCGGTTGTTACGCCTGTGGCTAATACATAATCTTCTGCTTTCTCTTGTTGCAAAATTAACCACATGCCTTCTATATAATCTTTCGCATGGCCCCAATCTCGTTTACTGTTTAAATTACCTAAATACAATGTGTGTTGCATGCCTAATGCGATTTTAGCAACGGCTCTTGTAATTTTTCTTGTTACAAATGTTTCGCCTCTTTGTGGCGATTCGTGGTTGAATAATATACCATTGCAGGCATACATATTGTATGCTTCGCGGTAGTTGACTGTAATCCAGTATGCATAAAGTTTTGCTACTGCATACGGTGAACGAGGATAGAAAGGAGTGGTTTCGCTTTGAGGAACGGCCTGCACCAATCCATACAACTCCGACGTGGATGCCTGATATACTTTTGTTTTTTTGATTAATCCCAATAATCGCACGGCTTCTAATATTCGTAAAGTTCCTATGCCATCTGCATTGGCTGTATATTCCGGCTCTTCAAAACTTACATGCACATGACTCATGGCTGCCAAATTATAAATCTCATCGGGTTGTACTTCCTGTATTATTCTTATTAAATTAGTACTATCCGTTAAATCGCCATAATGTAACGTTAAATGTCTGTCAGGAACATGCGGATCTTCATAAAAATGATCTATTCGCTGTGTATTAAATAAAGAACTTCTTCTTTTAATGCCATGTACCAAATATCCTTTCTTTAATAAAAATTCCGCCAAATATGCCCCATCCTGACCCGTTATGCCTGTTATTAATGCTACTTTATTCATATACTATAATTAATTAAATAAACTGTATAATTTTTCTAAGTGGTTTCAAATATAAAGTAAAAAAATAAGGTTTTAAATCGTTGATAACCCAAGCCAATCTATCATTTTTATTAGCAAAAATTCTATTTCTGATTGTTTTATTGCTAATGCCACCAATACGCATTGTAACTAAAACTTTAGGCAAATAAGCAGCTTGCAATTGATGTTTTAATAACATACGCAACATTAATTCGTAATCTGCTGCAGAACCTAATTGAAGATTAAAGTTACCAAACTGCTGATAATATTTTTTCTTAATAAAAAATGTTGGATGCGGAGGCATCCATCCATATAAAAAAGAAGCTCTTGAATATTTTCCGGAAATCCATTTACGTTTTATACGATTGGTATTTTGGGCATCAACATAAATTAAATCGCCATAAACTGCATCGCAATTAGTTTGTTGAAAAAGGTTTACAATCTGTTCTATTACATTATTGGAAGAATAAAAATCATCCGAATTAAGAATACCAATAATATCGCCATTGGCAATGGCAATGCCTTTATTCATTGCATGATAAATACCATTATCTTTTTCAGAAATAATTTGTCCCTTATGCCAATGCTGAATAATAGACAATGTTTTATCGGTAGAAGCACCATCAATAATAATGTGCTCCATATTGGAATAAGTTTGCTGCTGAACAGATAGAATGGTATCTGTAATAGTTTCTGCGCTATTATAAGCAGCGGTAATAATAGAAACTTTCAATACAAAATATTTTATTTTCTACCAGTAATATCATCTTTCTATTACAATATCTTCCAATACCAACATGTCCATACTAGTTCTTAAAAAACAATCTAATGCCTCTTGTGGTGTATTAACAATAGGTTCGTTTTCATTAAAAGATGTATTCAATAAAATAGGCACACCGGTTTTTTGCCGAAAGGTTTCAATTAACTGATAATAGTGCGGCGATATGTTTTTGTTTACTGTTTGTAATCTTCCCGTTCCATCTACATGTGTTACGGCAGGTATTGAAGAACGTTTTGACGGTTTGATAGGAAAAACTTTTTCCATAAAAGGCACTACATCATTTACCTCAAAATATTCGGTTACATATTCTTCTAAAATACTTGGAGCAAATGGCCTAAAACTTTCTCTTCGTTTAATTTTTGTGTTTAATAAATCTTTGGCATCGGCTCTTCTCGGATCGGCCAAAATACTTCTTGCTCCTAATGCACGCGGACCAAACTCTGCCCTTCCATTAAACCAACCTACCACACCGCCATTTATTAATTTTTCTACTACATACGCGTATAATTCTTCCGGCTTTAATCTTTTATAATTTATTCCCTTTTCTTGTAAAATTGCGGCTATTTTTTCAGATGAAAAATTAGCACCAGTATACGCACTATACACCGGATTTACCCTCGGCTGATGAAGCGTTTGATGATAA
>JAKAJX010000182.1 GCA_021824855.1 Bacteroidota bacterium
GTAATTATCTTATTTTAAAGAAAAAATATATTGAAGGATGGTAAATGTTACGCTATTTTTTTTGAACTATATTTTAATTGTACAAGCATTTACATTACTACCTTTGTTGGCCTTTAACTAATAATTATGCAATTAGCCGATTTATACCAGCGAGCATTAAATTTTGAGTTTTTAACAAGAACCGAAGGAATGTTTTTATTTAATAACGCCCCACTTACAGAGTTAATGTATGTGGCCGATGAATTACGTAAAAAACAAATACCACACGGAAAAGTTACATGGCAAATAGATAGAAACGTAAATACTACCAATGTTTGCATTGCCAATTGCAAATTTTGTAATTTTTATAGAATTCCGGGTCATAGCGAAGCGTATATTACCGATATGGATACTTATCGGAAAAAAATAAGTGATACCATAAAATATGGTGGAGATCAATTATTATTACAAGGCGGGCATCATCCTGAATTGGGATTAGATTTTTATACAAATACTTTTAAGCAAATAAAGCAAGAATTTCCTACCATTAAATTACATGCACTTGGTCCGCCGGAAATTGCACATATCACTAAATTAGAAAAATCAACACATAAAGAAGTATTAACTGCTTTAAAAGAAGCAGGAATGGATTCGTTGCCGGGAGCCGGTGCAGAAATTTTAGTGGATAGAGTGAGAAGATTAATTTCTAAAGGTAAGTGCGGTGCCGATGAGTGGTTGGCCATTATGCACGAAGCTCATAAATTAAATATTACCACTTCTGCAACCATGATGTTTGGCCATGTAGAAACTTTAGAAGAAAGATTTATTCATTTAGAAAGAATACGAGAAGTTCAAGCAATGAAACCAGAAGGAGCAAAAGGATTTCTTGCATTTATAGCATGGACATTTCAGGATGTAGATACTTTACTTGCAAAAATTAGAGGCGTACAAAACCTAACTACCCCCGATGAATATATTAGAATGGTTGCAATAAGTAGAATAATGTTGCCGAATATTACCAATATTCAATCGAGTTGGTTAACCGTTGGTAAACAAACAGCACAAATTACTTTACATGGCGGTGCCAACGATTTTGGAAGTATAATGATTGAAGAAAATGTAGTAAGTGCTGCCGGAGCACCTCACAGATTTACCTATAAATCAATACAGCAAGCTATTAAAGAAGCAGGCTTCGAACCTCAATTGCGTAATCAGCAATATGAATGGAGAACTATTCCCGATAATATTCAGGAGCAAATAATTGAATATTAAAAGCAATCACTTATACAAAGTGTATAATAAAAAATAAACACCGAAATATGAACGAACATTTTGTGCATAGAATTAAATCCGAATTGGCCGAAATTGAAAATGCAGGTTTATTTAAAAAAGAACGCATCATTACCAGCGAACAAGGACCGGAAATAATTGTAAATGGAAAAACTGTTTTAAATTTTTGTGCTAATAATTATTTGGGTTTATCATCTCATCCAAAAGTTATTGAAGCCGCACATAAAGCTATTGAAACACATGGCTATGGCATGAGTAGTGTTCGGTTTATTTGTGGCACACAAGATATTCATAAAGAACTGGAAGAGAAAGTTGCTAAGTTTTTGGGTACAGAAGATACTATTTTATACGTGGCTGCCTTCGATGCCAATGGTGGTGTTTTTGAACCTTTGTTTAATGAAGAAGATGCAATTATTAGCGATGCTTTAAATCATGCTTCAATTATTGATGGTGTTCGTTTATGTAAAGCACAACGTTATCGCTACGAGCATAACAATATGAACGATTTGGAAATAAAATTGCAAGAAACCCAAAATTTACGCAGCAGGATTATTGTTACCGATGGTAGTTTTAGCATGGATGGTACTATTGCGCAATTAGATACAATTTGCCATCTCGCCGATCAATATAATGCTATTGTAATGATTGATGAATCGCATTCTTCTGGCTTTCTTGGAAAAACAGGCAGAGGTACACATGAATATAGAAATGTGATGGGGCGAGTTGATATTATTACCGGCACATTTGGCAAAGCATTGGGCGGTGCCAGTGGCGGATTTACAAGCGGAAGAAAAGAAATTATTGAAATGTTACGTCAGCGTTCTCGTCCATATTTGTTTTCCAATTCAATGGCTCCAAGTATAGTAGGTGCAAGTATTGCCGTATTAGATATGTTAACCGAAACAACCGAATTACGAGATAAATTAGAATTTAATACACAATATTTTAGAACAAACATGACCAAAGCCGGTTTCGATATAAAACCGGGAGATCATCCTATTGTTCCCATTATGTTGTACGATGCAGTAGTGGCACAAAATTTTGCTGCTAAATTATTAGATGAAGGTATTTATGTAATTGGCTTTTTTTATCCGGTAGTGGCAAAAGGTTTAGCTCGTATTCGTGTACAATTAAGTGCCGCACACGAACAACAGCATCTCGATAAAGCTATTGCAGCGTTTACTAAAGTAGGTAAAGCGTTGCAGGTAATTTAAAATACATTTTGAACTAACTATTATGAATCTTTCATTCAACAAAAAAGTTACAATAAGTTTTTTAAGTTTAATTTTTTTATTCGCTTCTTGTTCAAATAATAATGTAACTATTAACAACAGTTTTAAAAAGTATTTCGATGCAAATAATGTAACCGGCTCATTTGCATTATTTGATAATGGCGAAGGATCTTTTGTTATTTATAATTTATCGCGTTACAAAGATTCGGCTTATTTACCTGCCTCAACCTTTAAAATTGTTAATGCATTAATTGGGTTACAAACCGGTATCATTAGTAATGAAAAAATGATTATTAAATGGGATGGTATTGTAAGACCAATAGCTGCTTGGAATAAAGATTTAACAATGGAAGAAGCATTTAAAGTTTCTGCTGTTCCTTATTTTCAGCAAGTAGCCAAACGAATTGGAAAAGATACTATGCAAATTTGGTTAGATAGTTTACATTATGGCAACAAAAAAATAGGAAATGCCATAGACTCTTTTTGGTTAGATAATTCGCTAAAAATTACTGCCGATGAGCAATTGGGTTTAGTAAAACAATTATATTTTGTTAAACTTCCTTTCAATAAATTTTCAACCGATATTGTAAAAAAAGCAATGATTCAAGAAAATAATGCTAAATATATTTTAGCCTATAAAACAGGATGGGGAAATAAAGAAAATGGTAATTCTATTGGTTGGATAGTTGGGTGGATTGAAGAAAATAAACATCCCTACTTTTTTGTTTTAAATATTGAAGGAAAGGCTGATATTGATATGGGTACAATTAGAAAAAATATATTGATGGAAATTTTGAAGCAACAAGGATTTTTGCAGGGGAAAAGATAATGGTAGTAAGTAATTAAAAAGGGAAGTGCTCATACCGAAAACGGCATGGGCACTTTTTGTTCCCAACTTCAACCAAGTTTATACTAGAAATTTGAGAAATAATAAATCTTCAAATTGAATAGAGGGCTTGCTATTATTGATTTTTGCAGAGCGAACAGCATTTTTTGTTGCCGGTGCAGTTGGTGTTTGTTTGGGCTGATAATGGTATCGAGTTGAATCATTATTATTTTGTTGTAATTGCTTATCTATTTCTTTTAGTTCTTTTAATTTTTGTTCTTTTTCTCTAAGCATTTGTTCTTTACTCTTTTTGTATTCTTCTAATGTGTTATTATAATCTCCATTATCAGAATTATTGTCATCATCCCGTAAATTATCGGTTCTTTGTAATCCTTTTTCGGTTTGTATGTATTCAACACCGCGTCTCCATCTTTCTTCTTCTTGATCTTGATAATAATAGCTTTCCCAATTATCGCCATCAAAACCAATATGAACATCGAATCCATCATTCCATCCAATATTATCGTTTACCATAATTTTCTTTCCAACAGGTACGGCAATGGTTAAAATAATATGTTGGTTACGAAATTTTTGATCTTGTGTAATGCCAATGCCTTTATCTAATTTCAGTAAAGAATCTTGCTGAATAATGTCGTACTTAATTTTAGAAGCAATGTTATCGGCTTCTCTTTTCGAACTTCCATTGGCTAATTTTACCATAGTAACTGTAAAACTGTCGGACAAAGATTTTACAATTCTTATTTTTACATTTTGAACAAAAACAGTGTCTTCATCTAACTTTACAAATGGTTCAATTTTTAACCATCTACGGTTATAATATTTGATGGTATTGGGTGCTGTTAATTCTAATTTATTGATTTTAGGATTTGATATAGTTATATTTTCTTCTGCTGCATGATTGGTATAATGATAATCGTTTCTTAAACTGCTAATTAATGCAATGAAACAAAATAGCCCTATTAACCATAATGATAAAAATGAGTACCTAATAAGTTTGCTATTTCTTTTAATACCTGCAATGCGGCGAATAATTAAAGTAATAATACCAATTACAGGTACCCAAATGAAGAATAATAAAGTACCCCATACTAAAACTTCTTCCCATCCATTAGCTATAATAAAAGGTTTTAAAGGCGTAAGACTGGTTAAGGCAATGCCCATTGAAAAAAGTGCAATTACTACAGCAATTAAAACTACACCAATAATAAAATAAGCAAATATTTTAAAAATTAGTACAATAATATCGCCCAAACCTTTTCCGGCTTTTTTGGCAACTGTTGATGCTTCGGTACTAAATTGTTTTCCTTTTGAAGAAACTGTTTGGCTAAATTCTTCGCTAAATTGTTTGCTTTTAGAACCAACGCTTGCACCAATTTCCTGACCCCATTGTTGGGCTTTTTTTCCAAAGCCTTCTAAATCACTTTGAATAGTGGTTTTAATATTATTTAAATCTACTTTTTCGCCTTTCATTTCTAATTTATCGGCACTACTTTTTGCTTCGGGAATAACCAACCAAAGAATAATATAAAATATGAATGAACCCGGGCTAAATGAAAAACTTAAAAAATGCGGGAAATCCCACCAACCCCAATGCGAAAAATGAAAAACAAAAGATAAAAAAGGAATAATAAATAATAATCTGGGAATAATAACGCTAATACCAAAATATTGTGCTAAGCCGCTGCAAACACCGGCAATTACTTTTTCATCCGGATCTCTAAATAACCTTTTACGCTGCGAGCCAATAGCAGTAGAGGCACTGCTGGGTAATACTACCCATAATATTAAATAAGGTATAAAAGTTGCACCAAAAAATATGATGGTAATTACCCGCATAATTACCGGGTCAATACCAAAATAGTTGGCAAATCCGGCACAAACGCCGCCTAATACTTTATGGTTTTCATCTCTAAATAATTTTTTAGGTTCAGATGTAGAATTATTGTTAGATGAATTGGATGTTGAAGATGCATCGGTTTTGGTTGTTTGTTCTGATGCAGCATCTTCTTCAAAATCTTCCGGGCGCCCCATGCTGGCAATAATTCTATTTACATCATCATCGGTAATACACGTACTTCCTTTCTTTAAACTTTCTCCAAATAGCTCGGCAATGCGACCTTCAATATCATTTATAATTTCTTCTTTGCCCTCTTCGTGAGCAAAAAATTTTGTCAAACTTTCAATATATTGCTTCAATATATCATAAGCAGATTCTTCAATAGGTATAACTCTGCCTTGAAAGTTGATGTTAATTACCTTTTTCATTATTCAATATTTTGTGGTTAAGGTTGGGTTTCAATTGTATCAAATTCAGTATTTGATAGGGGTTGTGTTAATGCATGAACAGCATCGGCTAATTCCTTCCATGTAAGTTCTAACTCATCATAAAATTGTAGGCCTTTGTCTGTCATCATAAAATATTTTCGAGGAGGGCCACTATTGCTTTCAACCCATCTATAGTTTAATAATCCGGCATTTTTCAATCGGGTTAATAATGGGTACAATGTGCCTTCTAAAATATGCAGATTAGCATTTTTCATTTTTTCTACAATATCACTCGGATATACTTCTCCTTGGCGAATGATGGATAGAATACAAAATTCAAGCACACCTTTACGCATTTGGCTTTGTGTATTTTGAATATCCATGGCTATTTTTTTGCGATTTTATTTTGTTGTATAATTATGTGCAACAAAAAATCTTTTTTAAAATGTAAGAATAGTTACGTTGTACTGCAACATAGTATTATAGGTATCTTCTATAAATTCTATCTCTTCTTAATTTTTGTACGTGCCACATATCAACGTTTCCGAAACTTGGTTTGTGTTGATTGTTGGTTTCACGGGTAGATACTTCTTTTATTTCTTTTACTGCAACTTTTACTTCGTTATTATGTGATAGTAAGTTGTTGTTTGTTTCTGTGTTCATAAAACTATTTTTTTTGATTGATTGATTTATTTTGATAGAACAAAGATAAAGGTATTTTTTAGTACCATGCAACACATAGTACTAAGTTTGTTTCAGTAATATGTAGTAATAAGATGCGTTTATTTGATATATACTGTTGATAATCAATTAATTGAAATAAAAAATAATTTTTCGCCAATT
Source organism: Bacteroidota bacterium (assembly GCA_021824855.1). Classification (GTDB taxonomy): domain Bacteria; phylum Bacteroidota; class Bacteroidia; order Chitinophagales; family Chitinophagaceae; genus JAKAJX01. The sequence goes on from JAKAJX010000182.1 coordinate 6,457, forward strand.
TGATAGATGGTAATTTAGCGAGGATGAGTGGGGCTTATTAGGAAAAGATTAATTACTTTTTTGTAGCGTACATTATAATACCAAGAATAATGGCAAGCAACTATTTACGAGCAACAAGCAGTTTCGTTTTGCTTTGGAGGGCATTTTACATTTCCATAACTGCAAAAAACACAACAATCGCCCAATTTAGGTTGTAACCTTGTTTTGCAGTTTGTGCATTCATAAAAAAATTGACATGCATTGGTAGGCATTATTTCTATTTTTTGGTATCCGCAAATTGGGCAGGTTATGGTTGATTTAAGAGTGGGTTCTTTATTCATCTTACTTTTTTTTTAAAAATATTTATCGTAAAAATACGATAAATGAAAAATTTTCATTTACTTTGTTCATCGTAAAAATACGATATTATTATGGCAATACATAAATTAGAAGAATTTGGTAAAAAAGAGCAACACCTTGCAAGTTTTGCCAAAGCAATGGGGCATCCTGCTCGAATTGCAATTTTAAAAGTATTGGCACAGCGTAGCGAATGTGTATGCGGAGAAATAGTTAATGTAATTC
>JAKAJX010000303.1 GCA_021824855.1 Bacteroidota bacterium
TTTCGGGTTGTATGTTGTATTTTTCTGTAAGATGGCGATACGCTTCATTATCACACAAATCTCTTCCTTCATAATTTAAAGCATATTGTAAATCGCTTGCAAATTCTAATTGACGGTGAGGATAGTACTCTTTAAATACACACAAGGCAATAGCCGCTTTTTCCGAATCTAAATACCAATCGCTTAATTCGGGATGAAAAATATGCCATAAAAAATCTTTTCCAAACGTAATTCCGGTAGTTTCTTCTACCGTTTTATATGCTTTGGCAATATAATTGGCCATTGTGCTAATAGGCTGTTTTTGTTCATTAATAATCATTCCACCCGATAAAACTTCTATATCAAACTTCCCCTCAAAATCGCCTGCAATTTTTTTTAGTACAGAACTAAAACCATAACACCATCCGCAATAAGCATCGTAGCAATAAATTAAAATTGGTTTCATGTTACAAAGAAAACACAGATACATTTAACATAACAATCAGTAACAAAAATTTTCTTCATTCGATATTTTTCTACCTTCGCACCGGTAACACGTATTATGTATACTTAAAAATTAATAATATGCCGGGTTTTGAATTTTTTGGTGAGGAAGAAAGAAAAGAAGTGAATGATGTATTGGAAACAGGAATATTAATGCGTTATGGATTTGATGCTGCACGTAAAGGCATTTGGAAATCGGTTGAGTTAGAAAAAGAAATTTGTAACACATTTGGTAGTAAATACGCACAATTAACCAGTAGCGGTACAGCAGCATTAACTACTGCTATGGCAGCATTAGGCATTGGTGCAGGCGATGAAGTAATAATGCCCAGCTTTACTTTTGTTGCCAGTTTCGAGGCGGTATTAAGTATTGGTGCCGTACCCGTTTTAGTAGATGTTGATGCTACATTAACCTTAAACCCCGATGCCGTTAAAAAAGCTATAACACCTCATACTAAATGCATAATGCCCGTGCACATGTGTGGCAGTATGGCCAATTTAGATGCATTGCAACAAATTTGTAAGGAACATCATTTGCTGTTATTGGAAGATGCATGCCAAAGTATTGGTGCCACGTATAAAAATAAATATCTAGGAACAATTGGCGATGCCGGTACTTTTAGTTTTGATTTTGTAAAAACCATTACTTGTGCCGAAGGTGGTGTTGTAATGACGAATAATGAAAGCACTTATGTAAAGTGTGATGGATATACCGATCATGGACATGATCATAAAGGAGTAGACCGTGGTGCAGATCTTCATCCGTTTGTTGGATATAATTTTAGAATAAGCGAATTACATGCTGCAGTTGGATTAGCACAAATTAAAAAGTTGCATCAATTTCTTGCTATTCAAAGAAAAAATCATACTCAGTTAAAAAATATTTTGTCTCAGGTAGAAGAAATATCTTTTAGAGTTATACCCGATGAAACCGGCGATAGTTGCACTTTTTTAAGTTGGTTTTTACCTAACGAAGCAATTACCAAAGCAGTAGTTGATGAATTAAAAGCACAAAATATTTTAGCCGGAAACTTTTATTGGTATGCCAATAATTGGCACTATATTAAACAATGGAATCATTTAAAACAAGCGGCTACACTGCATAATTTAAACGATGCTCAAAAAGCCGCAATTATACAATTGCAAACCCAAGATTTTTCTGTAAGCGATGCAATAATGAGTTGTTGCATTTCAACCGCAATTAGTTTATTATGGACCGAAGATCAAATTGAAGAAAAAGGAAATAAAATAGTTGCTGCCGTAAAAAAAGTGCTAAATAAAAAAATGGTAGAAATATAAAATAGTATTACTCTTTTTTTCCTTCCATTTTATTTACGTAAGCCAAACTGCCTAATCTTATTCGTAAAGGTAGTTTTGTTGCTTTTTCAAACTCCAATTCTTTCTTACAAATTAATCCTAAGTGTAGGGTATAATAGTTGGGAGTAATGGTAGTAATTCTATAGTTTATCACACTATCTTTTATAGAAATTTTTTTTTGTGCAAAGATTGAGTTGCTGAAAATAAAAAGCATTAATAATAAATTCACAAATAAACAAATCTGTTTCATGTTAATGTTAGTTTCTTTTGTATGTAAATTTACAGTGTAAAGAAGTTAAAAACGAAGTGTAATACAATAAACAATTATTGTACACTACCACAAAGTATAGATTTAGTATGAGTTTAAGCCAGAGTTTGCAACAAAAACTTTTACAAAAGTTATCGCCTCAACAAATTCAGTTAATGAAATTGTTGCAAATTCCTACTGCCAATTTAGAAGAAAGAATAAAAGAAGAATTGGAAGAAAACCCGGCATTAGAAATAAACGACGAAGGAAAAGATGATGAATTTAGCGAAGAATTAAAAGATGAATTTGAAAATGCTAATGACGATACTGATTTGGATGGCAGTGAAGATGAATACGAAAATATAGATTTAAGCGAGTATGTGGCAGATGATGATGGGGAAATTGCCGATTATAAAATGAAAGACGATAATTATCCTGAAATAGATGATGGGAAAGTAATACCTATTAAAAATGAAGAGAGTTTTTATAGTTTGCTAATTGACCAATTAGGATTATTGCATTTAGATGAACGCCGATTTAAAATTGCCGAACAAATTGTAGGTAGTTTAGACGATGATGGTTATTTACGCCGCGAATTATCGAGCATTGTTGATGATTTGGCTTTTAGACAAAATATTAGTACCGATGAAAAAGAAATAATAGAAATTATTCAACTAATTCAGCAATTCGATCCGCCGGGTGTTGGTGCAAGAAATTTACAAGAATGTTTATTAATACAACTCGAAAGAAAACGGTATGAAGAAAAAGGAGTAGAATTAGCTATTCAAGTATTAAAAAAATATTTCGATGAATTTACTAAAAAGCATTACGAAAAAATTCAGCGAGGCTTAAACTTAACGGATAATGATTTGAAAGTAGTAATTAATCAAATCATTAAACTTAACCCTAAACCCGGAGGAAATATTGGTGCAATAAATAAAGCCGAAAGTTATGTTGTTCCCGACTTTTTTATTCTTAACACCAATGGTAAATTAGAGCTTACATTAAATGGAAGAAATGCCCCCGATTTGCGTATTAGTGATGGATACAGAGATATGTTGAAAGATTACGATAGAGGAGCTAAAAAAGATAAACGCCAAAAAGAAGCCGTTTTATTTATTAAACAAAAAATTGATTCGGCAAAATGGTTTATTGATATGATAAAACAGCGACAAGAAACGCTATTACATACAATGGGTGCTATAATGTATCATCAAGAATCCTTTTTTTTAACCGGCGATGAAACCGAATTAAAACCAATGATTTTAAAAGATATTGCAGAAAAAACAGGATTAGATATTTCAACAGTAAGTAGAGTAGCCAATAGTAAATTTGTTCAAACCGAATTTGGTACGTATCGGTTAAAATTCTTTTTTAGCGAAAGCTTAAGTACCGATAGCGGAGAAGAAGTAAGTACAAGAGAAGTAAAAAAAATATTAAGTAACTTAATTGAAGCTGAAGATAAACGCAGGCCATTAGCAGATGAAACTTTAACCGATATGCTGAACGAAAAAGGATATAATATTGCACGCCGAACAGTAGCAAAATATAGAGAAATGCTTAATATTCCGGTGGCACGCTTAAGAAAAGAATTGTAATTTAAATGTTTTTAGAAAGATAAATTTTTATGCAAGAAGATAATAGTAACAACTCGTTTTCTATGGCCTTTCGCATTCCGGCGAAAATCATTTCTTATATATTTCATCCTTTATTTATTCCTACCTATATTTTTTTGTTTTTGCTATATCAATTCCCTTTTACTTTTATAAGTGATTTGAGGTATGATCCTGTTTTTGAATTAAAGCTCAAACTATTTTCGACCTTTTGGATGACCGCTTTTTTTCCCGCATTTGCGGTTTTTTTATTGTGGCGTTTAAAAGTAATTAAAAGCATTTTTTTAAAAACACAAAAAGAACGAATTATTCCTTTTTTTGTTACCATGTTTTTTTATTGGTGGATGTATTATTTAAGTAGAACTATGAAAGATCAGCCGGAGGCACTTAAATTTTTCTATTTCGGTATATTTATAGCCACTTCAATAGGCGTAGTAATTAATAATTTTATTAAAATAAGTTTACACGGATTATCTTCCGGAGCAGCTTTAGCGGCTATTATTTTATTTTCTTTTTTTTATAAAACACCGTTAAATGCAGCAATTGCAATTGCTGCTGTATTAACCGGAATGATTGCTACTGCTCGTTTTTTGGTAAGTAATCATACCAATCAAGAAGTATATAGCGGATTATTGGTTGGTGCTGTTTGTCAGGTTTTTGCTTATTGGTTTGTTCTGTAAATTTTCAACAAAATAATTAGCTTTTGATAAAATGCTGTGCAATGAAATGGAGTATTTCATCTTGACCTGTTTTTTTTTCGGCACTGGTAATAAAATATTGTGGTAAAAATTCCCATTCTTTTTTCATCTCTTCAAAAAAAGCTTTCACATTACGTTGTACAACTGCCGGTTTTTCTTTATCGGCTTTGGTAAAAGCGATAACAAACGGTATTTGCCATAAGCCAAGCTGATTAACAAATTCTATATCAATTTTTTGTGGTTGATGCCTTGCATCTATTAAAATAAATACCGTAATAAGATTCTCTCTTTTGCGTAAATAATTTTCAATCATTTGTTCCCAACGTCTGCGTGTGCTTTGTGAAATTTTAGCATAACCATATCCGGGCAAATCAACAATGTACCAGTTATTATTAATCATAAAATGATTAATAAGTTGTGTTTTACCTGGCTGAGCCGATGTTTTTGCTAAATTATTTTGATTAGTGAGCATATTAATAAGTGAAGACTTGCCCACATTGCTTCTTCCAATAAAAGCAAACTCTGGTTTATCTGGCGTAGGGCATTGATCGAATGAAGGCGATGAAATTACATACTTGGCTGATTTTATTTGCATAATACAAGGTAAACTTTAAATCTGATTAATAGTTACTACAAAAATGCCATACTATTAAGTTAAGTATGGCATGTATAATAATTGATGTTTTTTATTATTTTCTTTTAGGCAAAACTAAACTGTCTGCAGGATATTTTGTTTTAATGGAATCTCTAATTTTATCGCACCAATCTGTGATGGTAGTTTTTTCTTCAACAGTTAATATGGCATTTCGATGAATCCAAGTATAAGAATCTAAAGGCATTTCATTTTCTTTTAGCTGCTCTTTACATTCTTCTAATTTTTTATATTGCCTACTAATTTTGTACGAAGCAAACTCGCTAAAATTCAAATGTCTTTTTCCATCTTTTATATGGTTATTTAACCACCAAGCTATTGGCTGAATTGAATTATACCACGGATATATTGTATTATTAGAATGACAATCGTAGCAGGCTTTTGCTAATATAGTTTGTACATTTTTTGGTACAGCATATAATTTGCTAATATCGTTTTCCGATAAGCCGGTAGATTCATTTTTTTTGGGATGAATGAATTGAATGGCAATTAATACAGCTACAACAGACAATAAAATTTTTTTAATCATGGGTTAAATTTAGGGATTTACCAAAATATTTCCGGTCATTTCTTTAGGAATTGGTAAACCCATTACATGTAAAATAGAAGGGGCTATATCACCTAATTTACCGGCATTTACTGTTCCATGCCATTCTTTGTCTATTACAAATAGTGGTACTAAATTTAAAGAATGTTGTGTATTGGGGGTTCCATCTTCGTTAACCATAAAATCTGCATTGCCATGGTCGGCAGTTAAAAAAATGGTGTATCCGTGTTTTAAAGCAGTGGTAACAATTTTTTCAACGCAAGTATCTACCGTTTCTACTGCTTTTATTACTGCACTAAAAACGCCTGTATGTCCTACCATATCTGCATTTGCAAAGTTTAAACAAATAAAATCGGCAGATTCATTTTCAATTTCAGGAACTAATTTTTCGGTTATTTCAAATGCGCTCATTTCCGGTTTTAAATCGTAAGTGGCAACTTTTGGAGATGCAGCCATTATACGTGTTTCGCCAGTAAATTCTTTTTCTCTTCCTCCACTAAAAAAGAATGTTACATGCGGGTATTTTTCGGTTTCGGCAATTCTAATTTGTTTTTTATTATTATTTGCTAACACTTCACCTAATGTATTATTCAAATTGTCGTTTTCAAAAATTACTTGTACATCTTTAAAGGTTTTATCATACTCCGTCATGGTAGTGTAATGCAATGATAGGGTATGCATATTTTGTTCGGTATGATTTTCTTGCGTTAAAACATGGGTAATTTCGCGGCATCTATCGGTTCTAAAATTAAAGCAAATTACTGCATCGCCATCCTTAATTTTTGCTTTAGAAGTATCAATAGTTGCATTAATTATTGGTTTAATAAATTCGTCGGTAATATTATTTTGGTAAGAGGTTTCAATTGATTGTATTAGATTATTACTTTGTTCGCCTGCTCCATTTACCAATGCATCATAGGCTAATTTCACACGTTCCCAGCGTTTATCTCTATCCATAGCATAATATCTGCCGGTAATGCTTGCAATTTTACCAACATTGGCATCTAAATGTTGTTGTAATTCTTTAATAAATCCTATTCCGCTTTTAGGATCACAATCTCTTCCATCGGTAAATGCATGAACATATACTTCATTTAAATTTTGTTCTTTGCAAACATTAATAATGGCTTTTAAATGATTGATGTGAGAATGCACACCACCATCGCTAACCAAGCCAATGAGGTGTAAGGCTTTATTATTATTTTTTGCATAATTGATAGAAGCCAATAATACTTCGTTGGTAGCAAACTCTCCGGTTTTAATGGCAACATTTATCCTTTGCAATTCTTGATAAACAATTCTTCCTGCACCTAAATTTAAATGACCCACTTCACTGTTTCCCATTTGTCCATCGGGAAGTCCTACCGCTTCACCACAAGTAACTAACGTTGTGTGAGGATATTGATTG
>JAKAJX010000112.1 GCA_021824855.1 Bacteroidota bacterium
AATGTACGATTTTATTTGTTTTTTTGAAGTTTTTATGGAAAGAGATTCAAAAATGTCTTTAATTAAATCTTGAATAATAAAATATTCTTTATACAAAGGTTGTTCACCGCTTTCTAATTTAGATATTTCATCTAAATCATCTAAAAGATGAATCATCCTATTCACATTTTTGGCAGCATTTTCTAAAAAACGTTCATTAATATCAGTATTATTAATGGCGCCATTTAATAGCGTATCAATATATCCTTGAATGGCAAATACCGGTGTTTTAAATTCGTGAGCCAAGTTTTGCAAAAATTCTTTTCTGTAGGTTTCATTTTTTTTAAGAATTTCAATTTCGGCACTACGCTGCTCGGCCCATTTTTCCACATCTTCTCTTACTTCATCAATTCCTTTTTGCGGTAATATATATTTATAATAGGTTTCTTCTCTTTTATTAGCTTTTGTTTGATAAATGTATTTATAAATAACTTTAATTTTTCTGTAAATAAACCATTCTAAAACAAATCGTATTAAAAAGTAGCTGCCAATAAACATTACTGCTAAGGCAATACAACCCATCCACCAATTTTTTTGTAATACCCAAAATACTATGCCAATTGGTATTGCAATTAGCAATGCAGTTAATGCAGATAGCTGCTGAGGTGAAAGGTTTTTTGTTTTAAACATACATCTTTATCGGGGCTATATATCAAATTTATACCCTACTCCTTTAACGGTTGTAATACAATCTATCCCTAATTTTTGTCGTATTTTTCTAATATGCACATCAATGGTTCTGTCGCCTACAATTACGCTTGTTCCCCAAACCTGAGACAATATTTCGTTTCGCAAAAATACTCTGCCCGGTTTAGAAGCTAATAGAAATAATAGTTCAAATTCTTTTTTGGCAAGTATTGCTTCGATTTCATTTACTACTACCGTATATTTTATGGGATCAATAACTATATTACCAATTTTTAATACTTTACCATCTTCTTTTTGAATTCGACGAAATAAAGCATTTACCCGACTGATTAAAATTTTAGGACTTATAGGTTTGGTAACATAATCATCGGCACCGGTTTCAAAGCCTTTAATATGCGAGCTTTCATCGTTTAAAGCAGTTAAGAAAATAATTAAAGTTTGCTCGAATATTGGTTGGGTACGTAAAATTCGGCAAACCTCAATTCCGGTTTTATAAGGCATCATTATATCTAAAATAATTAAATCGGGATTTAATTGTTTAGCTCTTTCCAACGCTTCGTTACCATCCTTAGCTGTATATACTTCGTATCCTTCTTTTCCTAAGTTATAACTTATAATTTCTAAGATATCCGGCTCGTCATCTGCAATTAAAATTCTTTTTGCTTTTGTTTCCATGATAACATTATGTTTACACAAATTTAACTTTACATTATTGCATCTACTATTTTTTTTAACATTATGTAATTGTTAAGTCCACAAAATTTAAACAGTTAAATGATAGTATTTTTGCAGCTTATGCAAATAATGAAGAAATTATACCTTACTATTATTTATAGCACATTGGCTTGTTTGGCAATGGCACAAACGGAAATTAACATGCCAAAGATTCCGCAAATGCGGCAATTATTTCATGAAAATATTGATAACAACCAAAAAGCAATTATTCATTTAAACAATAGTACCGATTCTATATTTACGGCAACCGGCAATATTGATATTGATTTACAATTAACCCAAATATTAAAAGTTCATATTAATAATTTACAGGCTTTTGTTGAGCAAGATTCGCTGTTATCCGAAAGTCAAAAATATATTTGGCTGCGCGGCATCAACGATTTGCTGGTTTCGTTTATAGATAGTTATAAACAAAAAAACATAAAAGGCATTTTATTGGGAGATGTAATTATATCGTTCGAGGAAGCAATGCAGGCTGAAATAAATCATCAATCAATTGCTTCTATTATAGATAAAAACGAATTAGAAGTAGCCAGCATTTTAACCGAAAACTTTGCATTACAAAAAAATATTGGCATACAAGATTGCAGAAACTTGTTGATACTAAAAATGTGTAATCGAAATCCGGAAAATATATTAAACATACTTACCCGATATCCAAATATGCCCTTTACCGATAGTTTAATTGCTATAACAGCTTTAAAACATCCTGAAGATGTATATGATTATGCTGCTGCCCCAAATGCTTTAGGAAAAAAAATTGCTGCATCCACCAATCCGCTAACCATACTTATTTCTCAAATGGCCACGTCGGATAATGGAAGGATATTTTTCCCATTTTTAGATAATCTCTTTCATCATACCATCACTTTCGATTCTATTACCAATGCTTTGCAACAAACAGATGGTTATTATAAACTACTGGTAGCAACAGAAATTGATTATGCAAGAAGACTTGAAAAAAAAGATACTCCGCTGGTAATGAATGTACTTAAAGAAAAACTACGCTCTGTTGCAATTGATAATTACATCAATGAAATAAATGCCTTACACGATGAAAAAATAGATGCCGTACGTTTTAAAAAAGCCGATAATCTTACCCCACAAGAAATCTATTATTTATGCGTATTGGCTGAAGAAGAAATTTATACCAGCAGCTATTTAGGTTTATATAATAGGATGTTTTTAAAAATGCCTATTCAACGTTCAGACACATTATTGCAGTGGGTACACAAAGATTTTTATAAAAAATTTATTAAAATGGCTGCGGCCTATAATGTTTTAGACGATTTTCTGAATAAGATGGATACAACCAATTCTGAAAAATTAATAAAGAATTTTGTAAACAATTTAGATAAAAACAATTCTTTAGAAGATGCAGTAGATGTGGCAGACTCTTATGCAAGTATTAACAATGAAACTATAAAAAAAAATATTCTAATACAAGTAAAATACAATTTACAACAAAGCAGTAAATACAATAATTATCGAGGAGAAGTAATTTATGGTTTATTGAACCAAATTTTTGAAAACATTAATACAAATACTACCGCCGTTAATAGTATGTTGCCCAATGTAATGCCGCCCATTTATACAATGCCAATAAGTGCGTTAAAAGACAGTTCGGGAAAAATTATTGTGCAACAATTTTTTTATGGCGATAAAGATGGCAATACGGTTTTTAATTCGTTTCTAAATAACTTCAATAATGCCAATTGGAAAATTACTAAAAAACCGGAATGGGTTGAGGTTCGCTCCAGATATGGTACTCCAATTGTTATTTATTCTAACAAACCATTAGATGAAACAAAAGATTTAGATGCTCTTGCACAAGAAGATTTGGCTTATTACCTCGATTCAATAGGTGTTAATCCTACCATTACAATTCACAGAGGGCACAGTTATTATGTAAAATCAACCATCAAACAATTACCACCCTCATCTAAAATTATTTTATTAGGCAGTTGTGGAGGTTATCATAGCTTAAATGATGTATTAACCATTTGTCCAAGCGCACATATTATTGCATCAAAACAAGTAGGAACAGGCATTGTAAATATTACGCTAATAGAATCGATGATGGAAACATTACGCATGGGAAGAGATTTAAATTGGCCTTTATTTTGGAAAAATATGCAAACAAAGTTTAAAGGAGATTATAAAGAAAAGTTTGACGATTATATTCCCCCGCACAAAAACTTAGGCGCTATTTTTATTATGGCCTATAATAATGCAATGATTAAATAATAGATTGTAAAAATGGATTATTCATTTTCTCTTCTGCAATGGTTGTAGCCATTCCATGCCCCGGATAAACTATTGTTTCCGAAGATAATGTTACCAATTTATCTCGTATACTTTTCAGCAAAACATCATAACTGGCAAATACCAAATCGGTTCTGCCAATAGTATTTTTAAATAACACATCGCCACTGATAATAAAATGTTGTGCCTGATGATAAAAACAAATACTACCCGGACTATGCCCGGGCGTATGCAATACTTTAAATTCATCTTCATCTAACCAAACAGAATCTCCTTCGTGTAAAAAATGAATTGGTGCCTGATAATTATCGAAAGGCAAACCCCATTTTAAACCCGATTCGGGAGCATATTGCAGCATAATTTCTTCATCGGGATGAATATATAATTCTACTCCATAAGTATCATACACCCATTTATTTCCAAATACATGATCCAAATGGCAATGCGTATTTAGTAATTGAACAATTGTTAGATCATGAGAAGAAATAAAATTTTTTAACATTTCCTGCTCAGCAGAAAAATAACATCCGGGATCAATAATTAACGCATGCTTGTGATTATTGTATATTAAATAAGTATTTTCTTGAATTGGGCTAAATTGAAATTGTTGAATATGTACCATAGCATATTTTATTTAAAATGGTTACAAGTAATTACTTAATTTTAACAGAGTTTGAAAGATAAAAACTGATTTCAATTTTATCTTCACCATTAATTCTTTAACAAAAATTGCTTACGCAAATTGGCCTTCATTAAAATTATGACCGGATATGCAAATGAACAGAAATAAAATATCAATTTTACTATCATTTTTTTTTATTCCCCTTTTTTCATTAGCACAAGTTAACACTGTTGAATTTGGCAAAAACCGTGTTCAATTTAAAAAACTGAAATGGAAATTTTATCAATCTAATAATTTTAATACCTACGTTTCGCAAGGAGGAACTGAATTGGGAAAATTTGCTGCACAAGTTGCAGAAGAAGAATTACCATCGATAGAAAAATTTATAGAATATAGTTTACAAAGACGCGCCAATATTGTTATTTATACCAACTATGATGAGTTTAAACAAAGTAATATTGGATTAGGAATTGATTGGCAGAATGCAGGTGGATTAACTAAATTAGTTAACAATAAAATTGTTTTATTTTTCGATGGTAATCACTTTCACCTAAAACAACAAATTAGAGAAGGAATTGCTAAAATACTTACCGATAACATGTTATTCGGAGATGATATTGGAGAATTTGTAAGCAATCAAACATTATTAGACCTTCCTAAATGGCTAACCGATGGATATATTGCTTATGCTGCCGAAGAATGGAGTACCGAAAAAGACGATGCACTTAAAAATGCAATGCTTAGTGGCGATTATACTACTTTTTATGAATTTGCATTTGCCAAACCCGAATTGGCAGGTCAAGCTTTCTGGCACTACATTGCAGAAAAATATAAAAAGAGTAATGTAACCTACTTTCTTTATCTATCACGCATTTATAAAAGCTTAAACAATGCTTCTTTAAAAGTTACCAAAAAAAAGTTTAAAGAAGTATTAGCCGATTTTATGCAATCCGAACAAGATAACTATTATCAGGATATTCGAGGACGCCGCAATGCCCCAAAAGGCAAAATGGCCGTTTCGGAAGATGTAAGTAAAAACGATTATTTCCGCTTTCAGGCTAATCCCAATCCTAAGAATAATAACTATGCAGTTGTTGAATTTTCAAAAGGCGTTTATAAAGTAAAATACATTGAAAATTTTTGGAACACTAAAATATTATTAGATAAAGGAGTAAGAACTAATGAAGGAGATATCAATCCTAATTATCCTATTTTGGCTTGGGATGTTAAAGGCACAAGACTTTTAGTAATTTATTGGGAAAAAGGGCATACAAAAATGTTTGTGTACGATGTAATTGCTAAATACAAAAGATTTGTTCAAAATATTGATGGCTTCGACCAAATATTAGATGCCTCTTATATGTTAGATGCCAATACATTGGTGTTAAGTGCAGTAAAAAACGGGCATTCCGATATATATATTTACAAAATTGAGGAACAAAAAATAGAACAAGTTACCAATGATATTTATGACGATCTTAATCCAACCTTTGTTTCATTCCCCAATCGTTCCGGAATCATATTCGCTTCTAATCGTCCATCGCCTAATGCACCTAATAACGATACCGTTTTACCCAGCAGAAATAGATTCAATATTTTTTTAGTTGATATTCTAAATAAAAATAAAACCAAACAAATTACACGGCTTACCAACATGAAATATGGTAATGCAATGTATCCAATGCAATACAATACCAACCACTTTACTTTTGTAAGCGATGAGAATGGTATTGGTAATCGTTGGGCAGGTTTTTTTGCAACACAACGTAATGGAATTGATACCCTGTATTATGTTGGAGACGAATTATTGCACAATCCTTCTTACAAAGAATTAGACTCTACACTAACCGCATGGAATAAATCCGAACCCGATAGTGTTAGCTATTTTCAAGTATTTAAAGATTCTACTTACACTTTTCCTGTAACCAATTACCAAAGCTCCTTAATTGAAACAAGAATTGCAGGCAATAACGGTCAGGTAAGTGAAACACGCAGAGAAGGAGATTATAAGTTTTTATACAAACTAAAAGTAAACGATGATGCTTTGCAAAAAAGAAATGTAAGTGCAAAACCAACAAAATATTTAAAACAACTGATGGGAATAAAAACTGTTGCTAACAATAAAAAGTTACCACAACAAAAGCCTGAAAAAGTTGTACAAGATATCTTACCTGCTAAAAAGAAAAACTTCTTTCAAAGCGAATTTACTAACGATCAACCCGATACTTCTGTCAAAAAAAATACAGAAGAAAAAAGTAGTCAGGTTGCCGAAGATCAATCACCGTTTTTTTCTAATTCAAAACTATTTAATTATAGAATGAAGTTTAGTGCCGATTATGTTCTTAGCGGAGTAACCAATAATATTTTAGTAAATAGATATCAGCCTTATGCCGGTGGTGCCGGACCTATACAATTAGATAACGGACAGGATTTAAGTTGGAGTTTTAGAGTTGGTGTAAGTGATTTATTAGAAGATATTAAATTTATTGGTGGCTATAGGTTTGGAACTAATTTAACCGATAAAGATGTTTTTCTGTCATTTCAAAATTATAGAAGAAGGTTAGATTGGGGCTTTACCTATTATAGAAGTAATATTTCT
>JAKAJX010000154.1 GCA_021824855.1 Bacteroidota bacterium
TCCCATAGTTGAGGAAGGTGTAATTGGATAAATAGCACAAACTTCATTGGTTTTATAAGCTATATAGGCCGCAGCTTCGTTACCATCCATAACGGTAACTTCTTTTTTGTCAATATCTTCTACAGCCTTCGAAGAGGTTTGAGTGAGCGTTTCCATGAAAATTGCATTTACGTGTTGAAATAATGGAAACAAATCTATTCTGTGGTATCACGCTAAAAAATGATTCTTATCAGTTCTATTTATTATTGGCATTTCTTTAAAGTAAATACTTGTAGCAGATTTTTTAAAACTGATGGATAAGTTTCGTAGAAAAAATGTACTTGAATGATGATACATTTGTGTTTAAAATAGAAGTAGTTATGCAATTATCTAACGACCCTATCGCTAATATTAGAACCGAATATAAATTACAAGCTTTAAGTGAAGAAGATACTGCTGCTAACGCTTTTGAGCAGTTTGCAAAATGGTGGTCTGAAGCAAGAAATAGTCATTTGCATGAAGTAAATTCTATGACATTGGCTACTGCTACAAAAGAAGGTATTCCTTCGGCAAGAATTGTATTATTGAAGGGTTTTGATGCAAGAGGTTTTATTTTCTTTACCAATTATAATAGTTCAAAAGGAAAAGAATTAGCCGAAAATCCTAAAGCATCATTGCTGTTTTTTTGGAAAGAATTAGAACGGCAAATTAGAATTGATGGTACGGTAGAAAAGGTTTCGGAACTGGAAAGCGATATTTATTTTAAGTCGCGTCCGGTAGGTAGTAAAATTGGTGCATGGGCAAGTGCGCAAAGCTGTGTAATTGAAAGCAGGAAAATTATTGAGGAAAATTTTGCTGCTTATGAATTGAAGTTTGGTGCAAGAGAAATTCCTCGTCCGCCACATTGGGGTGGCTATATTGTTAAACCTTCTGCAATGGAGTTTTGGCAAGGCCGAAGCAGTAGATTACACGATAGAATTCAATATACATTACAACCTAATGGAACATGGAAAAGAGAAAGATTAGCTCCGTAAATGCTAACATTATTGCAGTTAATTAGGATAATCTAATAGTTTAATTCTTCCTTCCATATTTTTAAAATGTTGCACCAATCAATTCTTTTTATACAAAGAGTTTAAATATTATATCCAATTATTTTCTTTATACCATTGAATGGTTTCGTTTAAACCGTTTTCTAAAAAATAAGTGGGTTCAATTGCTAAATCATGCCAAACAGCAGCACTGTTACAAAGCCAATTGGTACTGCTTATTTCATTTATTTTTTCAGTAGTTAAAAAAGGCGATTTTCCAAATAGCGAATACAACAATTCAATAATGAATGCAATTGCTTGTATAAAAAAAGATGGAATTTTTATTTTTACTGTTTTCTTGTTCAGTATTTTTTTTGTGTATTGTCCTAATGCTTCTTTGTTATAACTCCTTCCATCTGAAACGATGTACGATTTATGTATCAAAGCCGAACTGCCTAATTGTATAACTACGTTTGCCAAATCTTTTACATAAATTAAAGAAATCATCTGCTTATTTAAACCAATGTATGGTTCAATGCCTTTATTTATTAATTGAATAAACTGCAAAAAATCTTTATCTCTTGGGCCATACACTGCAGTGGGATTAATAATGATATACGGAAAGTTTTGAAAAGATTGCAAATATTTTTCTGCAGCTAATTTACTTTTTCCATAAGCAGTAATAGGATTTTGTAAATGATTAATATTAATTGGAGTAAAATTTTTATTGCCCGGTCCATAAGCCGCTAAGGAACTTATCAGAACAAATTTTTTTATTGGCATATTCAGTTCAACCAATGCATCAATTATATTTTTAGTGCACTCAAAATTGATTGAAAAAAAATCTGTTTTTTTTCTTGCTTGTGTAATTCCGGCATTATGAATAATGTAACTGAAATTTCCGTTTTGTTCGCTAAAGTTTTTAATTGATTGAAATAGACCTTCTTTCGATGAAAGATTCAATTCTATACAATGTATATTGGGCTGTTGCAAGTAAGTTCTGCTACTGGTTTTTCTAATACCTGCATACACTTCAAATCCTTGTTGTAAGGCTGCTTCTACTAAAAAACTACCTATAAATCCGCTGGCTCCGGTAATTAAAATTTTTTCTTTCATTTGTTACAAATGTTTTATGTAACATCTGCGTCGTTTATGTTGTGTGGCATCAAAATGTTTCCAAATAGTTTGCACTTTTGTATTGTCTTCCAACTCAATATTTGTTTCAGCAAATTCAATTCCACGTTGAATATAAGCTTTCCCAATTTCCCGAATAAAAATGGCATTTACGCCTTTTCCTTGTAAATCTTTTCTAACTGCAACCATTAAAAAATCGGCTACTTTAGGTTTACTAAGCGCGGTTAATAAATGAATAAATCCAAAAGGTAATAAAGAGCCATTGCATTTTTGTAATGCATGAGATAGTGATGGCATTGTTATACCGAATGCAACCAAGTTATTGTCTTTATCAACTACCAACGATACAAAGTCTGTTTTCATAAATCCAAAATAAGCTTTGGTGTAATAGTCAATTTGTTTAGCAGTTAATTCGGTAACACCATATAAATGTGCATAAGCGTTATTAATTAAATCGAATATGGGTTTTGCATACGGTAAAATTTCTTTAGGTTTTTTTGCTTTAATAACGTGCAAATTATATCTGCGTTCCACTATTGAGGCAATTTTAATTAAGCCTTCCGGAAGTTGTTTTGGAATTTTTATTTTGTATTCTACCCAATCAGTATCTTTTTGGTATCCGTTATTTTCGATAAATTTTTTATAATACGGATAACTAAATAAAGTTGCCATTGTACTTAATTGGTCATATCCTTCAATTAATAATCCTTCATGATCTAAATCGGTAAAACCAAGCGGACCATGCACTGCCGTCATTCCCTTTGATTTTGCCCAAGTTTCTACTTGTTGTAATAATGCAGTTGCAATTGCTTCGTCTTCTTCAAAATCAATCCATCCAAAACGAGCATATTTATTCTGCCATTTGTCAATATATGCGTTATTAATAATGCCGGCAATTCTGCCTACTACTTTATTATTTTTATAAGCCAGCCAATAGGCAGCTTCGCAAAACTCAAATGCCGGATTTTTGTTTTTATCTAATGTGGCTTTTTCATCAAACTTTAATGGTGGCACATAATATTTATGGCCTTTGTATAAGCGATAAGGTAAATTTAAGAAAGCATTCAACTCTTTTTTTGTGGTTACTTCTTTTATAGTGATACTCATGGTAATGGTATTAAATGATGTTTAGTTTTTTAGCAACGCCATATATTTTTTCCACTGCATGTTCAATTTGATTTTTTGTATGAGTTGCCATTAAACTAAATCGGATAAGTGTATTTGTTTTAGAAACAGCAGGAGAAGTAATGGGGTTGACGAAAATGCCTTCATCTAATAATATTTTCGATAATTGAAATGTTTTTAAATCGTCTCTTACATAAATAGGAATAATTGGTGTGCAAGAAATACCGGTATCGAAGCCTAAACGTTTTAATTCGTTTAAAGCATAATACGTGTTATCCCAAAGTTTTTCAATTCTTTCAGGTTCTTGTTTTATTATTTTAAGTGCTGCTAAAGCACTGGCAGTTGCAGCGGGCGATATGCTGGCACTAAAAATTAAAGATCTTGCATGATGTTTTAAAAATTCTATTGTTGCTTTATCGGCAGCAATAAAACCGCCAATAGAAGCTAACGATTTACTGAATGTACCCATAATTAAATCGGTTTTTTAGTAACATTAAAATGGTTGGGCGAGCCTTTACCATAATCACCTAATACACCTAAAGCATGGGCATCATCTACCATTACAGCGGCATCATACTTATCGGCAAGAGCAACTATTTCATCTAATTTGGTAATATCTCCATCCATACTAAAAATACCTTCCGTAACAATTAGTTTAATTTTAGTGGCATCGCAGGATTGTAAAATTTTTTCGAGCGAAGGCATATCATTGTGCTTGTATTTATAGGTTTTTGCAAATGATAATCTTGAACCTTCGATTATAGATGCATGATTTAATTCGTCTAAAATTAAATAATCGCTTCTGCCTAATAAAGCCGGAATAACGCCAAAATTTACTTGAAATCCGGTACTAAAAACCAATGCAGCTTCTTTACCTACAAAATCTGCTAATTGTTCTTCTAATTCAAGATGAATATCTAATGTGCCATTTAAAAAACGAGAACCGGCACAACCACAGCCATATTTATTGATGGCATTAATAGATGCTTTTTTTATTTCGGGATGATTAGTTAAACCCAAGTAACTATTCGATCCGAACATTAAAACCTTTTTATTATTGATAATTACTTCTGTATCTTGATCGGATTCAATAACTCGAAAGTAAGGATACAAGCCTCTTCTTTTTATTTCTTCCGGTTTGGTATATCCTGAAACTTTTTTGTGTAGTAATCCGGAAGTACACACCGAATTTAGCTGTTGTGATACATCCATTAGTAATTGTTTTAATGAAGTTACTGGTTTAAATAGGAAAGTTAAAAAATGAACTAATAAGAAGCAATATTTTTACTGCTTTTATTGAATAAAAGATTTTAAAAGAAAAGAATGTAAAGGTTCTAAAGAAGAAAGATACTGTATTATACTTTATAGTTTTTTCATAAAAATGAAAGGTAATATAAAGCGGTTCTATTATATCAACTTTTGTTCAAGTGTTAAATTATTTTGTTTAGCTGTTTCAATAGCAATTTCGTAACCTGCATCGGCATGGCGTATAACTCCCATTCCCGGATCATTTCTTAAAACTCTTGCAAGTCTTTCTGCTGCTTCGTTGGTGCCATCGGCAACAATTACCATACCTGCATGAATACTATAACCCATGCCTACACCACCACCATGATGTAAGCTAACCCAGCTAGCTCCACCGGCTGTGTTAATTAGTGCATTAAGTAAAGGCCAATCGGCAACAGCATCACTTCCGTCTTTCATAGCTTCGGTTTCTCTGTTAGGCGAAGCAACAGAACCCGTATCGAGATGATCTCGTCCAATAACAATTGGTGCTTTTACTTTTCCTGTTCTTACTAATTCATTAAATGTCAATCCGGCTTTTTCTCTTTCGCCTTGCCCTAACCAGCAGATACGGGCGGGTAAACCTTGAAAAGCAATTCTTTCTTTTGCCAATTTCAACCAACGTTGTAAACTTTTATTTTGAGGAAACATATTGGCTATAAGTTCGTCGGTAACTGCAATATCATTTTCATCACCGCTTAAGGCTGCCCAACGGAAAGGACCTTTGCCTTCGCAAAAAAGCGGACGAATATATGCAGGAACAAAACCCGGAAATGCAAATGCATTTTGTAATCCATGTTCTTGTGCTCTTGCTCTAATATTATTTCCATAATCAAAAGTAATGGCACCTTTATTCATTAATTCAATCATCAGTTGTACATGTTGAAACATGCTGTTATAACTATAACTGATGTATTGTTTTGGATTTTGCTCTCGTAAAATTTTGGCTTGTTCATACGTAATTTCATGTGGCCAATAACCAATTAATGGATCATGTGCAGAAGTTTGATCGGTTAATGTATCGGGGATGATATTTCTTTCCAATAATCTTTGTAATAAATGCACGGCATTGCATAATACACCAATACTTTTTGTAGTACCTTCTTTTTTATATTGCAAAGCTTTATCAATGGCTTCATCAATATTGGTTAATTTTTCATCTAAATATTTTGTTTCAATTCGTTTATCAATTCTCCATTCTTCTACTTCGGCTATTAAAGCAACACCTTCATTCATGGTAATTGCTAAGGGTTGTGCGCCGCCCATTCCGCCTAAGCCTGCTGTTACATTAAGTGTATGTTTTAGTGTACCGTTAAAATGTTTATCGGCAATGGCTGCGTAGGTTTCGTAAGTACCTTGAACAATTCCTTGCGAGCCAATGTAAATCCAACTGCCGGCAGTCATTTGTCCGTACATCATTAATCCTTTCTTTTCTAATTCCTCAAAATGTTCCCATGTTGCCCATTTAGGAACGAGTTGCGAATTAGAAATTAATACTCTTGGTGCATTGCTATGGGTTTTTAAAATGCCTACCGGTTTGCCGCTTTGAATGAGTAAAGTTTCATCGTTCTCTAAAATTTTTAATGCCGCAATAATATTGTCTAACGCTTCAAAATTTCTTGCTGCTTTGCCTCTACCTCCATAAACAATTAAATCTTCGGGGCGTTCGGCAACTTCTGGATTAAGATTGTTTAATAACATTCTTAAAGCTGCTTCTTGAATCCATCCTTTACAATGTAAAGAAGTTCCGGTTGGGGTTTGATATTTTAGAGCATCGTACTGTTTAGTTAAAGTAGACATAGCAATTTCGTTTGAGGCGAAACTAACTATTTTATAGGAAGAATAATACAATATTCAATATCAAAATTGGCGGCAATAGTTATTTTTTATTTTGCATATACCGTACTATTTTTAAAACCAATCCTCTTGGGGTAAATCGAATGGAAGATGCCATAATATTATTCATTAATCCCGGAATACATACTCGGCTTCCTTTTAAGAAATGCCTGTAACCAAATATGGCAATATCTTTTGACGTTGGTAATTTTTTTCCTTTTACTAATCTGCTTTCTTCTAATGCTGCTGTTGCTTGAAAACCACTTTCAAAAGCACCCGGACATAAAGTAGTAACCGTTATGCCTGTTCCTTCTAATTCGTTGGATATAGCTTCTGAAAAATGTAATACAAATGATTTGGTAGCATAATAAATACTCATGGTTGGTCCTGGCTGAAATGCCGCAGTTGATGCAATATTTAATATTTTTCCAAAGTTTCTTTTCATCGTTTCGGGTAAAAACAAATGAGTAAGTTTGGTTCATGAAA
>JAKAJX010000176.1 GCA_021824855.1 Bacteroidota bacterium
AACCCGGAAAATTAAAACTAATAGACTGACTTTTAAAGTTGGTGGAATACCCATCGGTACTAATATTCTTAAATAAAGAATCTAAAATTTGCTGATTACTTCTATAATTTATTCCTGTAATAATTGTTCCGGGTTTAAGAATAGAATCGTTAGCATATAAATTTTCCAGTACTACTAAACTATCTTCCCATGTTTTAATTTGCAACGGAAATAAAGGATAAATATGTTTAGAAACGGCTTTGCGAAAATTTTTTGAGAAAAGAACCATTGTATGACCACAACGTATGTTACTTACAAGTGTTGCTAATTTATTTTTAAATTGACTTTCGGTAAGAGAATCGGTGATACTGTTTATGGTATTTTTAAAAGCCCAATCAATACTGTCTTTTGAAGTATACCAGTATAAGCTTGGATGATTGGCTTCTACTACTTTTTGTAAAACAACAACATCTTCTTTTAAATTGTTAGGACCATATTTTTGGTTAAAAACATACTCCGATTTACATGCCATAAAAAACCAAGAAACAATACAAACAATAAATAAATTTTTTGCTGGCTGCATTATGGTGTTTTATTTATCAAAAGCGTTCCAGCCTTGGGCGGTTATATCAAAAATATTACCTCCTTTAGTTAATAATTTGCAACCTTCTTCAACTGTTGTCATATACCCAATTACACTTATTTCTTCATTCAATGTTATTTTATCATACGCTTCTTGTTTCAAAGTAAAAATCAACTCATAATCTTCACCACCATTTAAAGCACAAACCGTTGGATCTAATCCAAATTTAAACGCGGCTTTTTTTGCATCATCATGAATAGGAATTTTTTCTTCATAAATTCTGCAACCTAAATTGCTTTGCTTACAGAGATGTAATACTTCACTACTTAATCCATCGCTTACATCCATCATTGAAGTGGGAATAATCTCATTCTTTTCAAAAAATTCAATAATATCTTTTCTTGCTTCCGGCTTTAATAATCTTCCAACAATATAATCTTCTCCTTCTAAATCGGGTTGAACTTTGGGGTTCTCTAAAAATATTTTCTTCTCACGTTCCATTATTGTTAATCCCAAAAACGATGCACCCAAATATCCGCTTACACAAATCAAATCTCCTTTATTGGCAGTACTTCTTTTAACAAATTTATCGGGAGCAACTTCGCCCAATGCAGTAACAGAAATAATAAATCCTTTTTGAGAAGAAGAGGTATCGCCGCCAACCAAATCAACACCATATTTTTCGCAAGCAATATAAACACCTTCGTAAAATTCATTTAAGGCTTCTACGCTAAACCGATTGCTGAATGCAATGCTGATAGTAATTTGAGTGGGCGTTGCGTTCATTGCATAAATATCACTCACATTTACAACCACACTTTTATAACCAAGATGTTTAAGTGGTGTGTACATTAAATCGAAATGAATTCCTTCAATTAATAAATCGGTTGTTATTACGGTTTGTTTTCCAAAATGATCAATTATAGCTGCATCGTCGCCAACACCTAAAATGGTTGAAGCGTTTTGAATTTCGAAATTTTTGGTAAGATGATCAATCAATCCAAATTCTCCAAGTGTTGCTATTTCGGTACGTATTGCTGAATTATCCATTATACATTTCCTCCGTTTATTATTTGTACAAGTTGGTCATGAATTTTACCATTAGTGGCAATTAATCCGGGCTGATACGGATTATAATATTTTCCGGCAAGATCGGTAACTTTTCCTCCCGCCTCTTCTACTATTAAAAATCCGGCGGCACTATCCCATGCTTGTAATTTATGTTCATAAAAACCATCAAATCTTCCGCAAGCTACCCAACATAAATCTATTGCGGCACTTCCCAATCTTCTTACCGGAATTCCGGCTCTTATTAATTTATCAAATACTTGAAGAGGGCCATTGGGTTTATCTAAATAGGTATACGGAAACCCCGTAACCAAACAACTTGTACTTACATTGCTTTTATTGCTTACCTGAATTGGTTGATTGTTTAATGTTGCTCCGCTTCCTTTTTCAGAAAAAAAGAATTCTCCAATAAAAGGATTGTACACGGCTCCAAAAATCATTTTACCGTTTTTTTCAATTCCAATACTAACACAACAAATAGGAATGCCATTAGCATAATTAACCGTTCCATCAATTGGATCAATGATCCATTTATATTCTGATTCTTGAATAAACTCTCCCGACTCTTCACTTAAAATAGTATGATTGGGAAATTGATTTTTTATTACTGAAAAAATTACTTGTTCGCTTTTATGATCTACCTCTGTAACTAAATTATTTATCCCTTCTTTGTTTGAAATAGAAAATGGTTTTTGAAAATATTCTTTTAAAACCAACGCAGCTTGTTCGGTGGCTTTAAGTAAAGTTTGTTTAAGCATGTTGCAAATATAGTTTGTGCGTTGTGCCGAATCAAAACCGCAATTAATTATACCATAATTTTAAGCTCTTTATTGGTTTACCGAATTCATTGCAGTTTCGGGGTAACGCAATCCGGCAGCAATTCCTTTGGGTAAAATTTCATTTATTTCTTGCATTTCTTGTGCAGTTAAATAAACATTCGCCGCTTGAGCATTTTCTTCTAAATACTTTATTTTTTTGGTACCGGGAATAGGAAAAATATATTCTCCTTGTGCTAAAACCCATGCTAATGCCAGTTGTGATGGCGTACAATTTTTTCGTGTAGCCAATGCTTCAATTTTTGCAACTATTTCTAAATTTTTTTGAAAATTTTCGCCTTGAAAACGGGGTGAAAAACGGCGATAATCGTCTGCTGCAAAATCATCTGCTTTTTTTATTTGTCCGGTTAAAAAACCTCTTCCTAACGGACTGTAAGCAACAAATGCAACACCCAATTCTTTGCAAGTAGCAAGCATTTCATCTTCCGGTTCTCTTGACCATAAAGAATATTCTGTTTGAACGGCAGTAATAGGATGCACGGCATGTGCTTTTTTTAATGTTGACGCCGATACTTCGCTTAAACCTATTCCTCTAATTTTTCCTTGTTGCACCAATTTGCTCATAGCGCCAACCGTTTCTTCAATAGGCGTATTAGGATCTTTTCTGTGCAAATAATACACATCAATGGTTTCAATATTTAATCGTTTTAAACTTCCTTCGCAAGAAGCTTGTACATAGTCGGGTTTTCCGTTAATTCCCCGAATGGTTGGATTTTCAGTATTGCGTACAATACCAAATTTGGTTGCAAGAGTAATTATATTTCTTCTTCCTTTTAATGCTTTTCCTATCAATTCTTCATTAATATATGGCCCGTACATATCGGCTGTATCCCAAAAAGTTATGCCCAATTCAATGGCTCTGTCTAATACTTTTAAACTCTGTGCATCATTTGTTTCACCATAAAATTCGCTCATTCCCATACAACCCAATCCTATTTGCGATGCCATTAAGTTTGAATTACCTAGTTTTTTTGCTTGCATATATTTTTATTTATACTATAAAATTACAAATGAATATTGCCAACTGTTTATTATTTCTTTGTTTTGTATGATAAATTTTTAAGCTTGCAAGTTTCTGTAATTATAGTTAACTATAACGTTAAGTTTTTTTTAGAACAGTGTTTATATGCTGTTACTAAAGCACTTAAAAATATTGAAAGTGAAATTTTGGTAATAGATAATGGCTCGGTTGATGAAAGTATTGCCTACTTACAACCAATTTTTAGTTCTGTAATTTTTATACAAAATAGTAGTAACGAAGGTTTTGCCAAAGCCAATAACAGGGCATTAACGCAAGCCAAAGGAAAATATATTTTATTTCTAAATCCCGATACAATTATAGGCGAAGAGAGTTTGCAACAATGTATTGGTTTTTTCGAGGCTCATAAAAATGCAGGTGCGGTAGGTGTTAGAATGATAGATGGTAGTGGAAAATTTTTACCCGAGAGCAAACGTTCTTTTCCAACAATGTTATCGGCAATTTTTAAGTTAAGCGGATTAGCGAATGTATTTAACCGATCTTCTTTTTTTAATAAGTATGCATTAGGAAATTTAGATGAGCTGCAAATACACGAAGTTGATGTAATTGCCGGAGCTTTTATGATGGTAAAAAAATCTTTATTAAATTCTTTAAACGGATTTGATGAACGCTATTTTATGTATGGAGAAGATATTGATTTAAGTTACCGAATTCATAAGGCGGGTTTTAAAAATTATTATGTAGGCACTATTTCCATTATCCATTTTAAAGGCGAAAGTGCCAGAAAACACAGCATAAAATATATTCAATCGTTTTATGGAGCAATGAGCATTTTTGTTCAAAATTATTACAACTATTTTGTTGCTTATTTGCTTTCTATTATTATTATGCTTAGGGTTAGTATTGCCTTTTTATTATTAGTAATGAGTAAACCTTTTACAATTTTTACAAAAAATAAAAAGATAAACAATACGGTTGTTATAGGCTCTGCCACAGAATATGAAGCTGCACTAAAAATAGTAGCACCCCAAAAACCTATACACATACTTGGCAGAATATCCGTTACCGATTCTGCAGAAAAAACTATTGGCCATTTTTCTTCTTTAGAAATGCTACTTAAGAAATATGCTATTGAACAAATTATTTTTTGCGAAGGAGAACTTTCCTTCGAATCTATAATAGAATGTATAAGCAGTTTACCACATCAATATAAATATTTTTTCTTCCCCAAAAACAGTCAATGTATTATTGGAAGTACTTCTAAAACAACCATAGGAGAAACAATTAACGAAAAGAATTAGATATTTGCATCAAAAAGTATAGTTTCGTATTTAAACAAACCCAAATTAAGTAGATGGCAGTATTTGATATTAAACTACCACATACTATTAGTAAAGCCTTGCATTTGCCCGAAAACAACCCTCGAAGGCAACAACTACGCGTATTAAAAAAATTATTACGAAAAGCAAGATTTACTGAGTTTGGACAACAATATCGTTTTGATGAAATTTTATTAAACAAACATCCCGGAAAAAAATTTCAAGAACTGGTTCCTACATTTTGTTACAACTCTATTTACGATTCGTGGTGGCATAAAACTTTAGAAGGAATTCCCGATGTTTGTTGGCCCGGGAAAATAAAATATTATGCTCTTTCTTCAGGAACATCAGAATCTTCCAGCAAATACATTCCCATCACCAACGATTTATTAAAAGGCAATAAAATAGTAATGATAAAGCAATTATTCAGCTTGCGTCATTACGAAAATATTCCATGGACAAGCATTGGAAAAGGTTGGCTTACGCTTGGCGGTAGTACCAATTTACAAAAAAACGAAGGCTATTATGCCGGAGATTTAAGTGGTATTACAGCTAAAAAAGCACCTTTTTGGTTTCAGCCTTTTTATAAACCCGGGAAAAAAATTGCAAAAGAAAAAGATTGGAATAAAAAATTACAAGATATTGTTGAAAAGGCTCCCGAATGGGATATTGGTTTTATTGTTGGCGTTCCGGCATGGATGCAAATGTGTATGGAAATGATTATTGAACGGTATCAGCTTAATAACATTCACGAAATGTGGCCCAACCTCGGATTTTTTGTACATGGTGGCGTTAGCATGGAACCTTATAAAAAAGGATTCGAAAAATTATTGGGCAAACCCATTACTTATATAGAAACCTATTTGGCAAGCGAAGGCTTTATTGCTTATCAAGATAAACAAAATGCCATAGGCATGAAGTTGGTTACATCGGAACACATTTTTATGGAATTCGTTCCCTTTGATGAAAACAACTTTGACGCCAATGGTGATATGATTAAAAATCCGGAAGCTTTAATGATTCACGAAGTAGAAGAAGATAAAGATTATGCTTTATTAATTAGCACTTCGGCCGGCGCATGGCGCTATTTAATTGGCGATACTATTAGATTTATAGATAAAGAAAAATGCGAAATAATTATTACCGGAAGAACTAAACATTTTTTAAGTTTAGTAGGAGAACATTTAAGCGTTGATAATATGAATAAGGCTATTCAAATAGCCAGCGAAGAATTAAATATTTGTATACCCGAGTTTACTGTTGCCGGTATTCCGCATGGTAGTTTTTTTGCACATCATTGGTATGTTGCCTGTAACAATTGCCCTAACCCAGAAAAACTTCGTTCTTTAATAGATGAAACATTGAAAAATCTTAACGACGATTATGCCGTTGAAAGAAAAAGTGCTTTAAAAGACGTTTTTTTAACTGTATTAAGCGAAGAACAGTTTATGGATTTTATGAGATTTAAAGGAAAAGTTGGTGGGCAACATAAATTTCCAAGAGTTTTAAAAGGTAAAATGCTGGAAGATTGGCAAAAATTTATAAGCTCCAAATTATCTCTTACTCATTAAATAAATTTTAAACTGTACTGATAAAAATACCCTGCATTGGGTATTTTTTTTTGTAGATGAACCAAGATATTTACCTCCAATAAAACACACCATCAAATTACTTTCATCAAAAATTGGAAAGGATGAATATGAGATAGAAATACAAATGGAATAATTTATTTGTCAATATTTTTTTATGCTTACTTTGTAACATTATTGTTATGATGTATACTGCATTTATTAAAGGATTATTATTGGGAATGATGCTTGCCATTTCGGTTGGTCCTGTTATTTTTTCTATTATTAAACAAAGTATTACAACTGGCCATAAAGGCGGGTTTACCTTTGTTGCCGGCGTAAGTAGTAGCGATATTACAATGGTTGTTATTAGCCAACTTTTTACAGAACTCTTCCGTAGTTTATTGGGTTTTAAAAAAGAAATAGGTATTGGAGGAAGTATTTTATTAATTGCTATTGGTTGGTTTGTACTGTTTTTTAAAAAAGTAAAAATTAATGAAGATGGTACATTAAAACAAGAAATGAGAAAA
>JAKAJX010000173.1 GCA_021824855.1 Bacteroidota bacterium
CAAAGGAGAAAAAGTAGTGGTAAAGTTTCGTTGCAAAAATATTGGCAATAAACCTTTAATACTTGCCAATGTTAGACCAGGCTGTGGATGTACTGTTGCCGATTATACCAAAGAGCCTATTGCTCCCGGCACAGAAGGATTAATTACTGCTTCATTCGATAGTAATAAAACAGGTTCTGCCGGTGAAGTAGATAAAACAATTATTGTTACTACCAATACTATTAACAGTACAACTTATCTTCATTTTAGAGGTATAATAAAAGGCGAAGGCAATAACGATAAAGTAGCTATTCCTCACGAAATGCCTCAAAAAAAATAAATAGTTAAACAAATAAAAACAATACAATGCTGAACACAACATTCTTAATGGCAAATCCTCAAGCCGGTGGTGGCGGGAGCATACAACTAATTTTATTATTGGGTATTATGGTTGTTTTTTGGTTATTTATGATTCGCCCACAAGCTAAAAAGGCCAAAGACCAAAAGAAGTTTATTGACAACCTTCAAAAAGGCGACAAAATTGTAACCATTGCAGGTATTCATGCAACAGTTTCAAAAGTGAATGAAGATGGTACATTACAAATTGAAGTAAATCCGGGAAGCTATTTAAAAATTGAAAAATCTGCTATCAGCATGGAATGGAGCAAACCTGCTACCGCTTCAAAATAATTATTCAAAAACAAATATTCTAAAATAACTTTAGTCCGATTTGCAATTAAGCAATCGGACTTTTTTTATAATTACCATACAAAACAAATATGCTTCGAGTTGGATTAACAGGCGGTATAGGTAGTGGAAAAACCACAGTAGCAAATATCTTTCATATATTAGGTATTCCCATATTCGATGCGGATAGTATAGCAAAAAAAATAATGGAAAATGATGAAGAATTAATTCAATTTATTACAACCGAATTTGGCGAAGCTGCATACACTAATAAACAACTCAACAGAAAATATATTGCTGAAATTATATTCAAGGATGAGTTTAAATTAGAAAAATTAAATTCAAAAGTTCATCCAAAAACAATAGCAGCTGCAGAACAATGGATGAAGGAGCAGAACACTCCTTACACAATTAAAGAAGCTGCTTTAATGTTCGAAACCGCAGCATCGGCAGGAGTAGATTTAATTATCGGTGTTTTTGCTCCCAAACATATTCGTATTAAACGAGTAATGGATAGAGATGGCAACAATAAAGAAGATGTGATAGCACGAATGGGAAAACAAATTGATGATGCTATAAAAATGAAGCTATGCGACTTTGTTATTGTTAATGATGAACAGCAATTGGTTGTTCCGCAAGTAATACAGTTGCATGAAAAATTAATGCAACTTTCTTTAAAATAGATATTCTTCTTTTCATACTTTATAATGCCAATTTATGATTGCTGCAACACCTAAACCGCCTTATTATGCTGTGATATTTACTTCTTTACGAACATTAATTGATGACGGTTATAATGAAACTTCGGATTTAATGATTGCATTGGCAAAAAAACAAGAAGGATATTTAGGACATGAATCGGCCAGAAATGAAATAGGCATCACCGTTTCGTACTGGAGTAATGTAGAAGCAATTAAAGCATGGAAGCAACAAACCGATCATTTACTTGCTCAGCAATTGGGTAGAGAAAAGTGGTATAAACAATATAAAGTAAGAATTTGTTTGGTGGAATATGATTATGAATTTGTTTTATAAAATAGGAATTATATACTGTAAGAATGATAAATGAAAAGTAGACATAAAATATTTCTACTGCTTGCTTTGCTCTGTTTATTGGCAGGGTTAATTAACTACATTTTATTTCAGCCTAATATTTTTTTGTTATTAATTTATAAGCATAAAATAACTGCTATTTCAATTTCCAATCTTGCTATTAAACATATTTTATCAGGCTATTTTTCAGATGCCATGTGGTGTATAGCACTTTGCTTTGTTGTTCTAACTTTATCTGAATTAAATTATTTGAGAACAAGTGAAAAAATCGGTATCTTACTATTACCATTTATTACAGAAACATCGCAATTTTTTGGCTTTATTCGTGGCACATTCGATTGGTATGATATTTTTTTGTATTTGATAATTATTCTGGCATTTACGATGTTTTCTTCCATCTTTAATACACACACTTATGAAAAAGACTAACTCAATTCGTAATGCAAGTTTAGTTATTGTTATTTTTTTAGGTATGGCAATAGCAAGTACTCCGCCACCTGCACCTTCTGCAACTGTTTATAATGGATTATTTAGTTATCCCGCAGAAAAAAATGAAGTTGTTAAAAATGCTGCTAAACTTAAATTTTTAAAAGATAATTCTAATCCTACAATAGTACTTCGTGTGCCGCATGCAACACGACAAGTTTTGGAAGAAGATAAGAATTTGCAAACAAATAAAAATAATAACGAGTTTAATAGTATCAGCAATTTTAATGTGTATAATATTATTGAAAAAGAATTATTGAAAGGCGGGTTTACCGTTAGAGATAGAGCCTTATTTGATAAAGTATTGGGTGATAAAAGTGTAAATGATTATTCTAAAATAAAAGAACTTACTGAAACTGATTTAATTCTTGAATTAAGCGATATTCAATATGTTCGTCATCCATTAAATTCGTTTAACTATACTAAAAAAGGTAAAAAAGGTGCTTTAGATACAGAAACTTTTTTTGCCAAAAATCAAATGTTTTTATATGGATTAAGACTTGAATTTCGGTTAATTAAAGTAAAGGATAATGATTTTATTGGATCGTTTACTTATAATTATTCTCCTTGCAGTAACCAATGTATGTATAATGTTAATTGCTTAAATGGCAATTGTGGCGAGCCTTATATTATGGAAGGAAACATTACAACATCGGGGATAAAGTTAATTTCAGATGATGACATAATTCGATTTGTAACTACTTCTTCTCAAAGTTTAGTGAAAGAAATAATGCAATAATTTATCGAATAATTTTATAGCAAAAGCGTTGTAGTTTCCCTTCAAAATCAAATGGGGTAGTAGCTTTTGTTATATTTTTAATTTCTGAAGCTTTAATTTTTTCAGGTTCTAATTTAAAAGTAGATAAATTAGTGCTAAAGTAAATGATACCATTTTTTGTTGTTGCGTTCAATGCATCGTTTAATAATTCGGCATAATCTCGTTGAATGTCTAAAAAATCTTTCATCCGCTTACTGTTGCTAAATGTTGGCGGATCCATTATAATTAAATCAAAACTATTTGGTGGTAAAGTTTTTAAATATTGTTTCACATCTTGATGAATAAAATGATATTTTAAGTTATTGGTAAATGAATTGATAGTTAAATTATTTTTTGCCCAGTTTAAATAAGTTTTCGATAAATCAACTGAAGTTACAGATGCAGCATTGCCGGCTGCTGCATACACAGAAAATGATCCGGTATAACAAAATAAATTTAAAACTTTTTTTCCTTCACATTCTTCACGCACTAATTGTCGGGTAATTCTGTGATCCAGAAATAATCCGGTATCTAAATAATCGGTTAAGTTTACTATCAATTTTAATTGATTTTCGGTAACTGTAAAAAACTCTTTTGCAGAATTTAATCTTTCGTATTGTTGAGAGCGATGATGCATTTTTTTACGCTCACGGATATAAATATTTTCAACATCAACGCTAAGTATTTTGCTAATAATATCTAAGCAATTTTCTAACCAAACATCATGTTCTTCATCATTCATTCCATGTCTTCTCAAATATTCGGCTACATATACTTTATCTTCATATAATTCAATGCAAAAAGGAAACTCAGGCAAATCGTGTTCATAAATACGCCAACACGAAATCCCCATTCGGTTAGCTTGTTTTTTTTTGTGTTTAAAAACTTTAGTTAACCTATTTTCAAACATGATAAATTTATCGTTCATTATTCTCGAATATAAATTGAAATTACTAGAGTAGTATGTAAGAATAAAATATTTATATATGGTCGATGTTATTTTCCTTGTTGGAGAGATATGATAAATGAAGTAATAAGTAATAAGTAAGCATCTACTTGTTCGTGAGCGATAATAAAAAAAGATCCACCATATTTTGGCAGATATTTTCTTTTGGATAAGAATCATTTATTTCAAGCGTGCTAATGCATCTTTAATTCTTGACCATGCTTTTGTAATATTGGGTTGACTATTTGCAAAAGAAAAACGAACGCAATTAGGCTCTCCAAAAGCATCACCCATTACACACGATACATGAGCAGTATTTAAAATATACATACTAAAATCGGCAGAATTATGAATTGTTTCATTGCCATCAGATTTTCCAAAATAATAACTTACATCAGGGAATACATAAAACGCACCTTCGGGCTCAAAACATTTTAATCCGGGAATATCATTTACCAACTTCATAGTTAATAATCTTCTCTGAGTAAATTCTTCAGTCATTTCGAACGAAGGCTTTAAATCGCCGGTTAATGCAGCAACTGCCGCTTTTTGAGTAATAGAGCAAGTGGCGCTGGTAAATTGTCCTTGTAATTTTTCTGTTGCTTTAGCGATTTCAACATTGGCAGCAATATATCCCAATCTCCATCCGGTCATTGCAAATCCTTTGCTCAAGCCATTTACAATAATAATTCTATCTTTTAATTCACTAAACTGTGCAATACTTTCATGTTTACCAACAAAATTAATATACTCATAAATTTCATCGCTTATAATGTAAACATTTGGGTGTTTTTTAAATACTTCTGCTAATCCTGCTAATTCTTCTTTGCTATACACGGCACCTGATGGATTACAAGGAGAAGAAAATAAAAATGCTTTAGTTTTTGAAGTTATGGCAGCGTCTAATTGTGCGGGAGTTATTTTAAATTTACTCTCAACCGATGTTTTAATTTCAACTACTTTACCACCGGCTATTTTTACTAATTCCGAGTAAGTTACCCAATAGGGTGTAGGTATAATTACTTCTTCATCTACATTTACCAAGGCTAATATGGTATTTGCCAAACTTTGTTTGGCACCTGTTGACGTAATAATATTTTCGGGCTTATAATCTAAATTATTATCACGTTTTAATTTATTACATACTGCTTCGCGTAAATCTAAAAATCCGGCAACGGGAGTATAATGGCTCCAATTATCATTGATGGCTTTAATAGCAGCATCTTTTATATGCTTGGGAGTATCGAAATCCGGTTCACCTAAGCTAAGATCAATTACATCAATACCTTTGGCTCTTAACTCGCGACCAAGTTTTGCCATTTTTAAAGTTTCTGGTTCATTAAACCGCTGAAGTAGGGAAGAAAGATAATTGCTCATTGTATTTGTTTTAAAATGCGGTCGCAAAATTAGGTAAATATGAGCAAGTGCAATGAAGATGAGTATAAAAGAAATTAATTGTGTTTTTCTACATCCATTTTAATAGCATTTAAAGCCATTGCCGGTGATAAGGAAGAAGGGGTAAGTAATATAGCGGAATAAGTACTTGCAGAATCTAAATTAATATTTTTGAAGATAGCCAAATTGGTGGAGTCATTAAAAACATAGGTGGTATAATTGCCAGCCATTAATGGTTGAAATTGTGTGAGTGTAGAATTAGTGGTATGATCCAAAAAATTTCTATTTATATAATCTAATTGTCCTACTCCCGGACTTACAAACCGAACTTTAACATAGTCGAAATAGGCTTGTGTTCTAAAATCTAATACTCTAATATTAGCCGATCCTTTTGGTGGTGCAGTTAAAATATCTTTAATTAAAGACATCTTCCAATCATATCCAACTCTATATACAAATACTGAATAAAAGTTGCCGCGCAAAACATCAATTGTTTGAGTTAAAACAGTGGCATTATTAAATACTATTTTTATAGTAGTGGTGGTTTTTGTAGCTTGAATATACGTTGAGGGGAAATAAGGAGCAACATTAGTAGCTACAGATGTATCGTTAATTAAAACATTTACGCCACCATAATCCATTACATTAAAAAACTTAATGTATGCATAATTGCTGTTAAATGTGCCATTGCCGGGAGTTGTATTAATAGGCGTAGTGGTAGGTTGCGTACTAACATATTTAGAGCATGCTATAAAAAATGGTATTATCATTATAACAGTATATGAAAATATCTTTTTTAGCATGTAAAAAGGTTGTTTATCTAAATTACGCTGATAAAATAACTTAATCTATAACGTAATCTTTTTTTGATTATTTTTTAATCTCTATTAATTTAACAATATTCGAATAGTAATGTTTCTATTTGCTGTTAATGGTTATAATTAATATTAAATTTAGCAGGAATCGCATGTTTAGAATGATGATTTTTTAACTCATAATTGTAAACCAATTCTCCCAACTTTTTAAAAAATGGAAATCCCAATAAATCGTAATCGTAAGAATTGGAATTGAAAATTTCTTTTTTATTGCAAAGCATAGTGGCACTTAGCATAAAATCTATATTATTTTTTTTATCTATTAAATAGGCTATATCGGTTAAAAAACCATAGGCATCGCCAACTTTGTTAAAAATTCGAATATTATTCATGGTAGGCTTATTTTCTGAGCCATAAAACAAAAATTTGCAATAAGTATCCCAATATATTGTAGAATCGTAGAATGGAATTTTACTTTCTTTTGGATATGCACTCATCCACTTATAAATAAAAGTATAATCATCTTCAGATAAATTAAACCTCGATTTTTCATTTACCATTTCAGGGAATAATACAGATTGCAGAATATGATGCAAATCTTGCAAATACACTCTGTTTTTCAATGAAAAGTCGAATGGTTTTTCAATTAACATGGTATCATTATAATATCCCTTTCCAATTTTTACATCTCGTGTTGGAAAATTATTTTTATTGTAGTTGCCTTGCTGATGAAAAAGTATTTT
>JAKAJX010000231.1 GCA_021824855.1 Bacteroidota bacterium
CATCTTTTTCAATGATCGGTCTTTTGATACTACTAGTATATTCTGCCATTATTTTTATCGCAGCTTTTTCATTAGTAACAGATAAAGAAAGCGTTTTGCTTAACTCACGCCAAGTAGCACTTTTTTTATTTAATAAATTACTCCAATTGGTTTGTTTACACCACTTTTTAAGTGTATTAGTAGTTATACCTGCCGTTTTATAGTTATGAAAAGTATAGGGTAGATTATGGTCATTTAACCAAGTGAAAGTTTTTTTTACTGTATTGCAATTGGGTATTCCATAAACGATATACATACAATATAATAATTATGCAATTTGTGATAAACCTATTTTTGTTGCTAACCAACTATTTTTAACGGGTATCATCCAATTGGTTAGTAATGCTGTTTTATCGGCAATTAAATTATTAAAGTAAATAGTTTCAGCAGTAATAAAATTGTTTTCTATGCTGTATTTAAGTTGTGAAAGTGGTAATAGTTGAACTGAATCTTTTATAATAAATGCCAATAGATGCCTATTTAATAATTGAATAGAAAATTGTTGTTCTAATTCTTGTGAAAAACGTGCAACAGAATCAATACTTCTGCCACAAATTTTAGATTGAGTATCATCGGCCATGAATACAATAAATTGCCCGAAAAACAAGTTGGCATAGCCTTTTACAGCCGAACCATGACTTTCCCAATTAGCTACAAACTCATTAAGAATATTTTCTAATTGCAATGCCTCGTTGATGCTTAATAAACGATTGCTCTGATAAATCCAAACTTTTGAATTGGGATGAAAATCTTCAGGTATTAAATGTGTAT
This sequence comes from Bacteroidota bacterium, assembly GCA_021824855.1. Taxonomy (GTDB): domain Bacteria; phylum Bacteroidota; class Bacteroidia; order Chitinophagales; family Chitinophagaceae; genus JAKAJX01. The sequence continues at coordinate 811 of JAKAJX010000231.1, forward strand.
AGTTGAAATTCATAGTTAATTATTTTTTTTCTGTTGTTGTATCGTAGCATAAAAGTATGCCAAAACAATAGCAGTTAATATTTTAAAGAAAAGATTATCTGCTGCAAAAATATCTTTCCAAATTAATAGTTTAAAAATTTTATCGTATAAAATATCAATTATTAACAGCAAAGGAGTTAATAGAATGAATGAAAGTATAAACTTTTTTAGGATAAATTTTTTCAGCATATTATATCATTGATTGTTCAATCAATTCGGCAATATCTAATACGGCTACCTCATTTTCTTTTTCTTTATTTTTAACGCCATCTAATAACATTGTATTACAAAATGGGCAGGCAGCAGCAATTACTTTAGCTCCTGTTTCTAATGCTTCTTCTGTTCTTTCAATATTAATTCTTTTATTGCCTTTTTCATCTTCTTTAAACATTTGAGCGCCACCGGCACCACAGCATAAACCATTGCTACGGCAGCGTTTCATTTCAACTAATTCTGTTTTTAATGCTTCTAATACTTTACGTGGGGCGTCATAAATATTATTAGATCTTCCTAAGTAGCAACTATCGTGGTAGGAAATATTTTTTTCGGAAAAAGGATGATCTTCTTTCAATACAATTCTTCCTTCCTCTATTAGTTGCTCTAAAAATGTAGCATGATGTACTACTTCGTAAGTGCCTCCTAATTCAGGGTATTCATTTTTTAATGTATTATAACAATGTGGACATGTAGTTACAATTTTTTTTATACCATATCCGTTTAAAATTTGGATATTGTTGTATGCCATCATTTGAAATAAAAACTCATTGCCCGAACGGCGAGCAGGATCTCCGGTACAAGCTTCTTCTTTACCTAAAATGGCATATTTAATAGATAGTTTATTTAAAATAGTGGCAAAAGCTTTGGTTATTTTTTGGGCTCTTGCATCAAAGCTTCCGGCACAGCCTACCCAAAATAAAATATCAGGTGTTTCGTTATTGGCCATCATTTCGGCCATTGTATTAATTTTCATCCTATAATTTTTCTAGTTATTATAAATCGTTTATCCAATTGTCTCTAGTATCTGCAGACAGTTTCCATGGAGCAAAATTATTTTCTATACTGCTAAACATACTATTCCATTCTTGCGGTGCATTACTTTCTTCCATAATTAAATAACGGCGTAACTGCATAATAATATCTACCGGAGAAATGCTTACCGGACAAGCTTCTACGCATGCATTGCAAGTGGTACATGCCCTTAATTCTTCTACCGTAATATAATCGTGTAATAACGTGCTTTCTTTATTTATTGTGGTAAAATTTTTATTAAGAGATTTTCCAACTTCTTCTGCACGGTCGCGTGTTTTCATCATTATGAGGCGAGGACTTAATTTTTTTCCGGTAATATTAGCCGGACATGCAGTAGTGCATCTACCACATTCGGTACAGCTATAGGCATCTAATAAATTTTTCCAACTTAAATCGTAAATATCTTTTGCACCAAATTTTTTTGCATTTTCTCCGGCAGTTTCAGTGGGAGCTAATTCGGGTTGCATGGCATATAAAACTTCATTTTGTATTTCAGGCATATTTTTCATTTTGCCTTGCGGCTCGAGCCTTGCATAATAAGCATTGGGGAATGCCAAAATAATATGTAAGTGTTTTGAATACGGCAAATAATTTAAAAATGCATAAATGCCTGCAATATGCATCCACCAGCATATTCTTTCGAATACCATTAGCGATTCGCTACTGAAATGTTGTAGAATAGGATGATAATATTGTGAGAATAAAAAATTGCCCGTAATGTTTTGTGCATAATGACCAAAACCGCGACTTTGCAGCAATGTATCAATTGCATTCATTTTTAGAAATAAGAGCATTAAAACTATTTCGGTAAATAAAATATAGTTGGCATCGCTTCTGGGCCAGCCATTTAAGTCGTTGCTTGCAAATCTTTTTAATTTAATAATATTTCTTCTTACTAAAAATGAAATACAAACTATAATAACTAATACAGCCAACAATTCGAATGAATTAATAAGCCATTGGTAGCCATTGCCAAGTATCGGTGCAAACAATCTATGAGTGCCCAATAAGCCATCTAATAGAATTTCTAACACTTCTATATTAATAATAATAAACCCACCATAAACAACTAAATGCATTAAAGCCACCAAAGGGTTTTTAAACATCTTTTTTTGTCCGAGAGCAAGCAGCAATACATTTCTCCATCGTTGAGGAGTATTATCAGAAATTTTTTCATCTCTTCCTAATAAAATATTCCTTCTAATTTCAGAAGCCTTTTTGGCGAAGAGATAAGTAGCTATTACAGTTAATATAGCAAATGCAATTTGAGGTAGTAGTTGCATGTTTGAAAGTTATGCTGCTAAGATAGTAATATCCATATATATCTGTACTTGTTAAGTTGAAGTGTTTGTTGTTACTTTGGGATTAAATGATTGTATGTTGGATAAGAAGTATATTTTAACCGCTGAAGAAGCTTCCTACAAATTGCATCGGCTTGCTTTAGAAATTGCAGAGCATTTGCAAAATAATAAGGAAGATTTGGTAATTATTGGAGTGGTGCACAATGGATTGATAATTGCAGAAAAAATAGGCGTTTTACTAAAGCCTTACGTTAATTTTTCTGTTGAAATTATTGCTGCTACTTTAAATAAAAATTTACCAACAGATATAGAATTAAGCAAGCAAATTGACTTTAACAATAAAAATGTTTTAATTGTAGACGATGTTGCCAATAGCGGTAAAACATTATTGTATATTTTAAAACCATTATTACAATTCTACCCTAAATCAATTCAAACATTAGTAATGGTAGAGCGAATGCATAAATTATTTCCTGTTCAACCCGATTATGTTGGTCTTTCTTTGGCTACTACTTTGCAAGATCATATTCAGGTAGAAGTTGTGGATGGCGAAATAACGGGAGCTTATATTGTATAAAATAATATTAAAATTTGTATTATAAGTAGAGTTAAAATTTAATCACCTAAATTTATTGTATAAAATTAAAATCTTTATCTATGGATGCTACAACTTTGCAAAAAATTAATAATTGGCTTAGTGGCAATTATGATATTGCTACAAAAGAAGCCATTAAACATCTTCAAGAAACAAATACGCTTGAGTTAGAAGAATCTTTTTATAGAAGCTTAGAATTTGGTACCGGTGGATTACGCGGTATAATGGGCGTAGGTACTAACCGTATGAATAAATATACTGTTGGAATGGCCACGCAAGGTTTTGCTAACTATTTGCTAAAAAGTTTTCCCAATAAAGAAATTAAAGTAGCCATTGGTCACGATAGCAGAAATAATAGTAGGTTTTTTGCTGAAACTACTGCCAATGTTTTTGCAGCTAATGGCATAAAAGTATTTTTATTCGAATCTCTACGTCCCACACCAGAATTGAGTTTTGCTATCCGAACATTGGGTTGTCAGGGTGGCGTTGTTTGTACAGCATCTCACAACCCCAAAGAATATAATGGTTACAAAGCGTATTGGGATGATGGTGGACAATTAGTTCCGCCACACGATAAAAATGTGATACATGAAGTAGAAGCTATTCAAAATGTAGATGATGTTAAGTGGACTGGAGGCGAAGCGAATATTACCATTTTGGGCAAAGAAATGGATGATAAGTACATTCAAATGGTAAAAAATTTAAGTGTATATCCCGAAGTAATTACTCAGCAACACGATTTAAAAATTGTATATACACCTATTCATGGTTCGGGCATTATGTTAGTGCCCAAAGTATTAGAAGCATTTGGATTTACCAATGTGAATATAGTAGAAGAACAGGCAGTTCCCGATGGCAATTTTCCTACAGTTGCTTATCCTAATCCAGAGGAAAGTGAAACGATGAGTATTGGATTGAATAAAGCAAAAAAAATAGATGCAGATATTTTATTAGGAACCGATCCCGATGCCGACCGTGTAGGAATTGGTGTAAAAAATCATAAAGGCGAATGGGTTTTAATGAATGGCAATCAAACCCTAATTCTTGCTTTTGCTTATTTAATAGAAGCACGTAAAGCAAAAGGAATTGCTAAAAGCAACGATATGGCAATTTCCACCATTGTATCTACCGAAATGGCAAGAATTTTAAGCGAAAGAAATGATGTACAATATTATTCTGTGCTTACCGGATTTAAATGGATTGCTTCTCTTATTTTAGAAAAAGAACAACAAGAAAACTATGTAATAGGCGGCGAAGAAAGTTTCGGACTAATGATTGGCGATAAAGTGCGTGATAAAGATTCGGTAAGTGCTGTTGCTTTGTTATGCGAAATGGCTGCTTACGAAAAATCGAAAGGCAGAACTTTATTTGATAAACTAATTGATTTATACATTCAATACGGTTTCTATTACGAAAGTCTTATTAGCATAACTAAAAAAGGAATGAATGGGCAAAAAGAAATTGCTGAAATGATGCAAGGCTATCGCAATAATCCACCTGTAACTATTAATGGCAGTAAAGTAGCACAGCTATTAGATTACGAACTTTCGTTGGGTAAAAATTTAATTACCGGTGAAACTTGGAAAATTGAATTACCAAAAAGTAATGTATTACAATTTATAACAGAAGATGGAAGTAAAATATCTGCTCGCCCTTCAGGCACCGAACCAAAAATTAAATTTTATTTCAGTGTAAAAACCAATTTATCTGTTAAATCGGAATTCGATGAAAAATATGCTTTATTACAACAAAAAATTAAAGATATTATTAGCGATATGCAATTAAAATAATAGCAAAATAAATTGTAAGTACACAGGCATATTTTGGCATACTAGTTTTTATGGTAAGCTTAAAATGTTAAATGCAGTATTGGCTAATTGCTTCATCAAAAACTTCCACTTATCTTAGCAAGAAAGAAAGTATATGCCCAATATTTTGGTTATTGATGATGAACGTGCCATAAGAAATGTATTGAAAGATATATTAAGTAATGAAGGATATAAAACAGAAGAAGCAGCCGATGGAGAAGAAGGGTTTAAAAAATTTTCTTCTGCCAATTTTGATGTAGTGTTATGCGATATTAAAATGCCTAAAATGGATGGGTTGGAATTTTTGCAAAAAGCTACAGAAGCCAATCCCGATGTGCCAATTATAATGATTAGCGGTCATGGTAATATAGAAACAGCCGTTGAAGCAGTTAAAAAAGGTGCATTCGATTATATTTCAAAACCGCCCGATTTAAACCGATTATTAATTACCATTCGCAATGCCACCGATAAAAATGTTTTGGTAAAAGAAACTAAAACATTAAAAAGAAAAGTATCTAAAACGCAAGAAATTATTGGGGAAAGTGAAGCCATTAAACAAATAAAAAATACAATTGAAAAAGTAGCTCCAACCGATGCCAGAGTTTTGGTTACCGGCGAAAATGGAAGCGGCAAAGAATTAGTGGCTCGTTGGTTACACGAAAAAAGTAATCGATGCAGCGGACAATTAGTTGAAGTGAATTGTGCTGCAATACCAAGCGAATTAATAGAAAGCGAATTATTTGGACATGAAAAGGGTTCTTTTACTTCTGCCATTAAACAACGCATTGGCAAGTTTGAGCAAGCAAGTGGCGGCACTTTATTTTTAGATGAAATTGGCGATATGAGTTTAAGTGCTCAGGCAAAAGTATTACGTGCTTTGCAAGAAGGAAAAATTACTCGTGTTGGTGGCGATAAGGAAATTGCTGTTGATGTTAGAGTGGTGGCGGCTACCAATAAAAATTTGTTGAAAGAAGTAGAAGATAAAAATTTTCGATTGGATTTATACCATCGGTTAAGTGTTATTTTAATTCATGTTCCTTCGTTAAATGAACGCAAAGATGATATTCCGTTATTGGTGAATAAATTTCTAAAAGAAATAGCCGAAGAATATGGCCAGCCTGCTAAATCAATCGATAAAAAAGCATTGGAATCTTTGCAGCAACATAACTGGACAGGCAATATACGAGAATTAAGAAACGTGGTAGAACGTTTAATTA
>JAKAJX010000207.1 GCA_021824855.1 Bacteroidota bacterium
TCTTCCGCTAAATTCTGCAGCTAAGTGTTGTGCATCGGCTGCACTGCCTCCATTGCCACAGAACAATACTTTGTTTCCGTTTTTAAATGCTATGGTAATAACTGCAATAGCATCTGCTAAACTTTGCTGTATAATTTCATCACTTAATAGTTGTTGTTTAACAGCAATAGATGAAGTAATTATTTGTTTTATTTTTTCTTTCATAATTCAATATATTAATAGTTTATAAGGTTGTCCAAGTAGTTAATCCATTTTCGGTAAACTGATATTTTTTTATTTCGCCACCAAACTTGTTTAAGGTATCAATTACTTTGTATCGTGTGTTTTTGGGGCAATAGAAAGTCATAAATCCGCCACCGCCGGCACCACTTATTTTACCGCCTGTTGCACCGGCATTTTTAGCTGCATTATATATTTCTTCAATTAAGTTATTAGAAATATTATGTGCCATATTTCTTTTTTGCTGAAAGCCGTAATCCAATATTTCCCCAAACTCATGTAACCTGCCTTTTAATAATGCCTCTTTCATCATTCTGGCTTGATCTTTTAAATGATGCATTGCTTCAATACTTTTTTCATTTTTTTGTGTTACATTTTTCTGCTGCTCTTTAATTATATAGGCACTTTCTCTACTGGTACTGGTATAGTATAAAACCAAATTATTTTCTAATTCATTCAGATACTCTTGTTTAATGCGTAATGGATTTACAATTACTTTATCATTTGCATAAAACTCCATAAAATTTACACCGCCAAATGTAGCAGCATATTGATCTTGCTTGCCACCGGCTAATTGTAAATCATTTCTTTCAATGTCATAAGCATAATGGGCAATATCATAATCGCCTAAAGGTAGTTTCAGCATTTCGGTAAATGCGCCAATAATGGCAACAACTAAAGTGGAAGAGGTCCCTAAACCACTACCCGCAGGGGCATCTACAAACGTTGATATTTTAAAATTAGAAATTGGTAAACCATAATCTTTTTGAATACGGTTATATACACCTTTTACCAAATCTAATTGTCCATTAATAGGTAATTCATTACACCATGTAAACCTTTGCTCTTCCTTTCTGTCATGTGCTTCAATAATAATTCCATTATCTTCCATTGGCTCAATGGTTGCATGTGCATATAACGAAATGGTGGCATTTAAAATGGCACCGCCATATTCATCACTATACGGACTAACATCGGTTCCTCCGCCGGCTAATCCTAATCGTAATGGTGCTTTACTTCTATAAATCATTTTCTCAACTTCTTTATCAGTAATTATATTTTCTTGGATTTAGTAATGGTACAATTGGTATTGCATTTAATTAGCACTTATAGTTCTGCAATTGTATCTACTAAAGTTTTCCAACTATATTTCTTTTTCTCTTCGCGAAGATGCGGCAAAAAATAATTTTCTCCTAATTGATATAATTCTTTAATACTCTCGGCAATAGACTTTGCATTAGCTTCTGTAACTAAACCAACTTTTTTATGGGGTACTAAATTAGGTAAACCACCTACATTGGTTACCAACATTGGTTTTTCGAAATGATAGGCGAGAGGTGTAACGCCACTTTGGGTTGCATTTTTATAGGGCTGAATTACAAAATCGGCAGCACTTAAATAATATTTTACTTCACTATCTGAAATGAAGTTGGTCCTTAATATTAAGCAGTTGTTTAAATTGTGGGTACTAATTAAATCATCATACACTTTTCTATCTTCGTAAAATTCTCCTGCAATTAGTAATTTGATATTTAAGTTGTTGGATTGCTGATTAAGTATGCTCATTGCTTCTAACAATAAATCTAATCCTTTATATTTTCTTATAAAGCCAAAAAATAAAATAATATTGGCTTCTTGTGGTAAGTTTAAGTGAGTTCTCGCTAGTTGTTTTAATACGGGTTCTCCAAAATTATCGTATAATGGATGTACAATTTGTGTTGCCTTTTTTGTGGTAAGTTTTTTTAAATCGTCTGTTACTTTTGAACTCATTGTAACAAAAGCATCGATAGGTTTAATAAAGTATTTTGTAAAATAAATATCACCGATTCTTTTTTCATGCGGAATAATATTATCGGCAATGCAAATAATTTTCGTGAATTTATTAAGTTTAATAATTCTTGTTATTGTTCCTAAACATGGTCCCATAAATGGTAGCCAATATCGAACAACTACTATATTGGGCTTTTCTTTTTTTAGTATATACCCAATTTTAAGCCAGTTGAATGGATTTATAGAGTTGATGCTAACTTTTATTGTAATATTTGAAGGAGCAGGATCGGAAGAATATTGTGTTGTTCCCGGAAATAAAAAATTGGGATATTGTAGCGAAAAAGTATGAATAGTAGTAGTATATTTTTGCTCTTGAAATTGTTGAGCTAATCTTTCATCAAAAGATGCCAAACCGCCACGCAGCGGATGTGCCGGGCCAATGATGATCACTTTTTTATTCATGCTGTAAACTTACTAAACACCTATTTTATCTTCCAACAAATACATATTTCTTTCCGATGCATTGCGTACTATTAATTCGGCAACAAAGCCGGCCAAAAATAATTGCGAGCCTATAATCATTACAGTTAGTGCAATGTAAAATGTGGGGCGATTGGTGAGTGCAAATTCGGAATCGAGAAATTTGGCAATTATAAAATAAATAATCATTGCTAAGCCAACTAAAAAAGCCAATGTGCCGTATAAACCAAAAAAATGCATTGGTTTTTTACCAAATCGATTAATAAAGCGAATGGTAAATAAATCTAAAAAACCATTTACAAAACGTTCCCATCCAAACTTAGTTACACCATATTTTCGGGCACGATGTTCTACCACTTTTTCGCCAATTTTTTTAAAGCCTGCTCCTTTAGCAATTACAGGAATATAGCGGTGCATTTCGCCAAATACCTCAATGCTTTTTACCACTTTTTTTCTGTAGGCTTTTAGTCCGCAATTAAAGTCGTGTAAATGAATTCCACTGCTCCAACGTGCTGCGGCATTAAAAATTTTTGATGGTAAATTTTTGGTAAATGTATTATCGTATCGTTTCTTTTTCCAGCCGCTTACAATATCATAATCTTCTTCAACAATCATTCTTACTAACTCCGGAATTTCATCGGGAGAGTCTTGCAAATCTGCATCCATTGTAATTATTACATTGCCCAACGCAGCTTTAAAGCCTTCGTTTAATGCTGCACTTTTTCCGTAATTTCTACGAAATTTAATTCCTTTAAAACAGTTATTTTTTTCTGAAATATTCTGTATTACATTCCAACTATTATCGGTACTGCCATCATCAATAAAAATAACTTCGTACGAAAATTGATGTTCGGTTGTTACACGCTCAATCCATTCACTTAATTCGGGTAGCGATTCTTCTTCATTAAAAAGTGGAATAATAATAGATAAGTCCATTTATTCGTGTAATTAAAATTAAGCTATTTCAGGGTTAGGATTTTTTTTGGCAATTGCTGCACCAATTAAAGAAAATATAGCTCCTAAAAGAGCATACATTATTAATCCGCCACCAATAGCAAATGGTACAAAGAATTTTTTTGTCATTGTTAGTGCTTGATCAATTTGATCGGATGTTAATTTCCCTTGAGCTTCCATTTGTTGCCTTGATATCTCTAATGTTTGATCGATAAATGAAGGAGCAATAAATTTTAAGAATAGAAAAAGGTAGGCTAAAAGAATGGCTGTAGTTGCAGCAGAAGTTTTAAAACCATGTGCAAAAGCATTTCCAAAGGTGATATTGCCATTCATTTGTTTAGAGAAGGAAATACATGCCCAAATAATTCCTATGCCAAATAATGCCGATTGAATCCATTGAATGGCTTTATTTTGACTTTGTCCGGCAAAATAAATTGCCATGGATAAAACTATCAGAATTAAACTGATGAAAATTCCTTTAATGGCCGGGGTGGTTACTTTTGGTTGCATAATGGTTGGTTTTATTGATTCAAATATAAATTTCCTTTATTAATAATCCCCAAAACTTTTCCATTTAACTCTTTATCAAGGAAAGGAGTATTTACTGATTTACTTTTAATGGATTGTTTTGTAATGGTGGTTTTTTCAGTTCTATGAAATAAAGTTAACTCGGCTATATGTCCTTCTTCAATAGACTGAGCAGGTAAATTAAAAATACTTCTTGCATTGCTGCTGAATAGTGCAACAATTTTTTCGTTGCTTAATTGAGGCAGAATATGATTCACTGTAGCAAATGAGCTTTGTAAGCCAATCATCCCATTGCCTGCATATTCAAATTCGCAAACTTTTTTATCCCAATCTTGTGGTAAATGGTGCGATGCAATACAATCTATTGTTCCATCTGCAACAGCATTTTGTAGAGCTATCATATCGCTTTTAGAGCGTAATGGCGGATTAACTTTTAAATTGGTATTATAATCTTGCAAATCTTCATCGCAAAAAAATAAGTGATAAGGTGTAACACTACAGCTAATTAATATTCCTTCGGCTTTGGCTTTTTGTATTAAATTAATAGATTGGGCTGTGCTAACACCCGTAATATGCAATTTACTTTCTGTGTATTTTGCCAAATCAATATCTCGTTTAATGATAATTTCTTCAGCTATAGCCGGAATGCCTTGTATGCCTAATTTGGTAGAAATAATTCCTTCATTCATTAATCCGTATGTGCCAATACTTTTATCAATTGGAAGTTGAATAATTGTGCCGTCAAATGCCTTAATATATTGTAAGGCTTTTAATAATAAGCCCGATGTTTGAACGGGTTGTAGCCCATCGCTAAATGCAATAGCACCGCTGGCATACATATCGTACATTTCGGCTAAATCTTTTCCTTCCACATTTTTCGTAACTGCACCTAAAGGGTGAATTGTGGTGCCAAAATTGGCTGATTTTTGTAAAATATATTCTACCTGCGATTTGGTTTGTACCAGCGGATTGGTATTAGGTAAACTAAAAACATGTGTATAGCCACCGGCAATTGCTGCATTTGCACCTGTTTCTAAAGTTTCTTTGTACTCGAAACCCGGATCGCAAAAATGAGCAAAACAATCTACCCATCCATTAGAAACAATGGTTCCTTTAATATCAATTATTTTATCGGCTGTTTGAGGAATGTTAGATGCAATTGAAACAATTGTATTATCGTGAATTAAAATATCTTTAATTGAACCGTTGTGGGTAGAATGCGTATCTACAATTAGTGCATTTCTTACAAGAATCTTCATGAACTGAAATAAAATTTTGTGCAATATAATCTGAAAATTTGTTTTTGCACCTATATTTGCAGCCCATTTTGTAATACTTGTATAATACGGGTGGTGGCGCAGTCCGGTAGCGCACTTGTATGGGGTGCAAGGGGTCGCTGGTTCGAATCCAGTCCACCCGACATTTTTTAAACTTTGTAGTTTTTACTGCAAAGTTTTTTTATGAAATATTTACTACATAAATGGCTTACGTTATAATTTACTATAGTGTCATGTATGTTATGTGATAAATGTTACATTGGTTTTTATTAATGTTGTAACGTTAAAATGACAATTGTCATCTATTTTAATGATAACTGTCATTTTTATCAGCACCGACTTGCATATAATTTTGTGTTACAACAATATTTTAAAATCAATTATTTACTAACAAAAATTTAATTATGAAAAGAGAAACAAAATACAGATTGAAATTTGTATTGATGATTGTTTGTTTACAGTTTGTAAGTGCACATGTGTTTAGCCAACAAAAACCATGGGTAGCACCTGCAAGTGCAAACGCCATTGTTAACCCTTTAAAGGGAAATAAGCAAGTTTTAGCCGATGCTAAAACAATTTATGTTACTAATTGCGGCCCCTGCCACGGACCTTCAGGAAAAGGCAATGGTGTAGCAGCAGCAGCATGTAACCCTAAACCTGCAGATCATACTTCAGCAAAGGTACAAAGCGAATCTGATGGTTCTTTGTTCTGGAAAATAGCTGAAGGACGTGGTTCTATGCCTTCTTTCAAACAATCAATTCCCGAAGCTAAAAGATGGGAATTGGTAAACTTTATTCGCTCATTAGCTAAACGCTAATTAAAAATTTCTTTCTTTTCTTTCTTACACAAAACTAAAAAACAGTATTATGAAATACACAATTTCTGTTTTGAAGTGTATTGGTTTATTTTTACTCGTTGCAGTAAATTTTAATAAACTATCCGCTCAAAATACAGTTACTTTCGATTCAACGGTATTAGATAGAATTAATGCTTTAGAAAATGCCGTAAATAGTAATAAACCCGGTAACGATCATTTTATGGTTGTTGGGTTAACTACTTTTGGGTTTACCAGCAGTTCAAACAATAACACAATTAATGGTGTTAGTACAATAACTAAAGCTAATAGTCTTGCCGATGCTAACCACTACGAGTTTAGCCCAATGTTTTTGTGGCGTCATGGAAAAAAATTCTTAATGGAATTTGAACCTTCTTTCAGTAACAATGGATTAGGTGTAAACTGGGCAGATATCTCTTATTTTGCTGCACCTAATTTAATTTTAAGAGCCGGTTATTTTGTATTGCCTTTTGGTACTTATGCTAAAAGAGAAGCAGCAGGTTGGATTGATAAGTTAGGAACTGATCCAATGGGAATTACCGCATTACCAAGTACTGATTATGGTGTTGAAGCAGAAGGCGGATTAGCATTGGGTAGCATGAAAATGAATTATGATGTTGCTTTAACAAATGGTATGCAATTAAATGCAGATGGTACACTTGCAGGTGGTAATATTGTAGATAATAATAACAATAGAACTGTTACTGCCAGATTAGGTTTATTACCTTTCTCTAA
>JAKAJX010000284.1 GCA_021824855.1 Bacteroidota bacterium
TTGTATAAAGAAAGAAGTATGAACCTAAGTAAATAAATTTTACTCTATAAAAGTATTAATACGATGCCACACTTCAAAAGTGTGGCATCTGTATTAAAGTGTGGCATCTTTGTAAAATCATAAAAAAATTATTAATTTGTGTAATGCAATTAGTTAAGAATAATATTTATCATATTTACAATAGAGGTTTAAACAAACAACCTATATTTTTATATGAAGCGCATTACTACTTCTTTATCAAAAAAATAAAATATTATCTCTCTCCTGTTTGTAATATACTTTCTTATTGTTTAATGCCCAATCACTTTCATATAATAATAGAAGCCACTGCAGAAAGTGTTATTGAAAAAAAAGCAGGTTTTGCTATCATGCAACAAACTTCTTATGCAATACAACATTTATTGAGTAGCTATACAAAAGCATTTAATAAACAACAAAATAGAACAGGCTCTTTATTTACTCAAAACACAAAATGTAAAAACATTTCCGAGAATGAACAAACCGAATATTATAGATTTACTTGTATCAATTATGTTCATCAAAATCCATGGAAAGCAAGATTAGTTGCAAGAATGGAAGATTGGAAATTTTCTTCTTTTATAGATTTTTTAGTAGATAGAAAAGACAAGAATATTATTAACAAAGAGAGAGCTTTTCAACTTTTTAATATTGATAAAAGTTCTTTTTATAAAGAAAGTTATGCCGCAATTGATGAAGATAAATTACGAAAAATATTTGTTTAATTATTTTGCTACAGGTTCATTATCTGCCACACTTTTGAAGTGTGGCAGATAATGAACACTTTAAAAGTGTGGAAAAAAATTACAACCCATCCACCAATTTATTTTTAATAGCATACATAGCTAAACCCATTCTGGTTTTAACGTTTAATTTTTCAAAAAGGGCATTTCGGTAATCATCTATTGTTCGCGGACTAACAAACATTCTATCTGCAATTTCTTTATAACTCATTTCGGTACAGGTGAGCCTTAAAAATTCTTTCTCTTTATCCGAAATTTTTATTTCATCAGGATTAACATCTACTGCTTTGTGTAAGCCACTAATTATTTTACCCGATATACTTTCCGATAAATAAAAATCTTTTTTAACTATAGAATCTAATGCCAAATGAAGTTCATCGGGTTCTACATTTTTCATTAAATATCCTTTAGCACCTAAACGAAGCATTTTTATAACACTTGCTTCATCGGTATTCATGGATAGTGATAATATTTTTATTTGAGGATAATATCTGGTTAATACGCTTGCTGTTTCAAAACCATTCATTTCGGGCATATTAATATCTAAAAGAACAATATCGGGAATTTGAATTGTTTGTATTTTTTCTAATAACTCTTTTCCGCTTCCTGCTTCATACACTACAGAAAAATGATCAAACGAACCAATTAATCTGGCTAAAGCATTGCGCATTAATGTATGATCATCTGCAATTGCCACAGCATACATTTTCTTAAGTGCTATTCCCATAACTATTTACTTTGTTCTTCAAAAATTTTTCTGTCTTCGCCTAAAGGTAAGGTTATTTTAACCTCTGTACCATCGTTAATGGCACTGTTAATTACCAATTTGGCACCTATTAACTTTGCTCTGTTCGTCATACTTCTTAAACCTACACCTGCTGCCGAATTGGTGTTTTTTTTCATTGCATCTACATCAAATCCAATTCCATTATCTTTTACTGTTAATATAAAGTTCTTTTTTTCTTTGTATTGAATTGTAACGTTTATATAAGTGGCATTAGCGTGTTTTAAAATGTTATTGAGTAATTCTTGAAATATTCTAAATAAAAAAACTGTGTTTTCTTTACTTAGCGATTGTTTTGTAAACGAATCTTCCGAACTAAAATCTACATGCAATAATTTTGCTTTATTTACGGTTGCAATTTCGTATTGTATTGCATCTTCTAATCCAACTTCTACAATTCTATCGGTATGTAAACTTTTGGTTAAATGCGATACTTCATCAATAGCTCTGGTTAATGTTGGAATGGTAGAAGATAACATGTCGTACTCGGTGGAAGATTTATCAACTAAATTGGCAGCACCGCCTACTGTTAATTTAATAACCGATAATAGCTGACCAACATTATCGTGTAAATCCTGACTAATTTTTTTTACCGTTTTTTCTTGTATTTCTAACTGGCTTTTCAATAATTCTTTATTGTATTCTTCTATAATTCTTTCTACTTCTTTTTTAAAACTTTTTTGCCTGCGTTGGTATAAATATACCATTGTTACTATAAATACTACCAACACCCATGCAATAGTACTACCAATAGCTAAAATAGTAATTATTTCGTTTCCTTGATTTTGCATAAAAAGGCAATACTGAACATTAAATATAATAACGAATTAAGAATGTTGATGATTATTTCTATATTATTTATAATTATTCTGGGCAAACTTGTTACAATATTGCTTAATCCAAAAAGCGGAAAAGTACAACTGTAAAAAAATAATAATCCTGTACATATCCAAAATGCGGGCTCTATTAATAAACTTACCGGCTCGGGAATTAAAAATAATTCGAAAAAATAAAAACTGCTAAAAGTAATAATTAGTAAGCAACCCAATGCATAGGTAATAGAATGAAATCCATTTACGCCCTGAAAAAAATAAATATTAATACCGGCACCAATAGGATACAGCAATAACAATACTAATAATATATTTTTTACCAATTTATTGCGAATAATTGCCCGAAGCAACCACATATAAAATACAAACTCGAATGCCGTAAATGGATTATAAATAAAAAGGTTCGATTTCTTCTTTAATATATATATAGCATATAAACCTATTAATTCAACAATTAAAGAAATTAATAAAAAAAAAGGAAATATTTTTAAATAGAAAAAAGAAAATCTTTTTTTGAAAAGACCATAAAAACCGATAAACATACCAGCCAAAATAATAAATATATATATGTACAAGTTCACTATTTCAAAAATAGTCAACTATTGGTAATTATATAAAAAAACCTCCGGTTTAGGAGGTTTAATTTTTTGTATTAACAACTATTCATTTATATAATTACAAAGCTATTGTCTTTCTTTTCAATAATGGTAACGCCCGGTTCGGCATCATCTAAATCTTGGCTGGTGCCGCAATAAGGTGGACATAAAGCTCCTGCATTATATGCTAATATTTGGTTACCGTTTTCGGTATTAATATAAATGTCTTTATTTTTTGTAGTGCCATCGGCATTTTCTTTTTGTTTGGTGCCTACCATTACCAAAGTTTGGCGGCCAATATAATTGGGGTCGTGTGCTGTTTTTTCGTCGTAAGCGGCAAAATAAAATTTAACACCATCGGCTCCATATATTTTTGCTTTTTCTAAAAATTCTTCAACTTCTTCAATACTCCACCATGCACTTAAAGAGTCTTCTTTACCAATTCTTTCGCTATTATAAACCCATCTTTCAGTTTTATAATTTCTAATTACAGTATCTACATGATTGTTATTTACATACTTTCCAACCTTTAATGATTTTTTTTGAATTGTTTGCATGATGCTTAGTTTTTTGGGATGAATGATTTTAATTACATCCTAAAACTAAACACGAAAAATGAGTATTTTTTTTCAAAAAATAGTGATAATCAATCAATTATAAATTAACAGAATTTATAAAAAATTAAAAATTGACTATTTACGTTGAAAACACGGTATAAAAAACCGTGAAAAGTTACAAAAAATACCGTGAAAAGTTGCACAAAAACACCGTGAAAAAACGGGTAGTTTTTACCGTTAAAACACGGTATAAAAATACCGTGAAAACATTTTGCCTAAATTTTTGTGTTATTTCATTTTCTTTTCGATATTGAATAACAATAAAAAAATATCCTGTATTCTTTATTTATTTTCCTTTATTCCTATTCAGTTTAAAATCCGTTATCAATTAAAAACTCCAGCCAATTTCCTCATAAGTTTTTTCACTAAACTTACTGAGGAAATTATTTTGATACAACAAAATTATATTAAATAAAACGGTAACTTACTGCACTTATTTTACTATACACATATAGCCTTCTCCCATTGCAATTACTTTAGTATAAATAGTATGCAAAAATTTGCCGGAGTTGCTTTTTACAAACAAACCCCTATGCTGCGGCTGTTATTATTTTTAGCGGCAGGCATTATTGTACAACAATACACCGCTATTGCAGTATGGTATAGTTTTATTGGTATTGCCATTGCAATAATTGCCTTGGCACTATATACTCTATTTTCTATATCCCTTCAATTTAAATATTCGTGGATAACCGGTGCTGCAATAGGCATACTGCTACTGGCTTTGGGCAATTTAATTGGCTATAAACATTCTGCAGAAAATAATAAAAATTGGATAGGCCATCAACTCAGTAATTTAAAAGCAGTAAACGTTATTATAAAAGAACCGCTTATTGAAAAAGAAAAATCGTACAAAGCCATTGCAACAGTACAATATGCACTTACAAAAAATACGTGGAGCAATAGTGTAGGCAATATAGTATTGTATTTTAACAAAGATTCGGCAAAACCATTTTTAAGTTATGGCTCGCAAATTATTATTTATAAACCGTTGCAAGCAATAAGCAATTCAAAAAATCCGGGAGCATTTAATTATCGGCAATATGCTTTATTTCAAAATATAGGAGCACAGGTTTTTTTAAATCCATCCAACTACGAGCTACTGTACAAAACCAATAGCAACCCATTGGCTCAATGGCTAAATGATAGCAGACTATCTATTTTGCAGATTATTAAAAAATATATTCCGTTAAAAAAAGAACAAGGCATTGCCGAAGCATTATTAATAGGCTATAAAAATGATTTAGATAGAGATGTGGTACAAGCCTACAGCAATACCGGTGTGGTGCATATTATTGCAATTAGCGGGTTACATATAGCAATGATTTATGGATTACTGATTGCAGTATTTAGACCGCTGGGCAATAAAAAAACCATTCGCTTAATTAAAGCCATTTGTACTTTATTTATTTTATGGATATTTACTTGTATTGCAGGTAATGCTCCCTCTATTTTACGCAGTACCATTATGTTTAGTGGCATAATTATAGGCGAATTATTTAACAAAAAAATGAATACCTACAACAACTTAGCTGCTTCGGCATTTGTAATATTACTATTTCAGCCTTTTAGCTTATGGGATGTTGGCTTTCAATTAAGTTATGCCGCCGTATTAAGCATTAGCATTTTTGCAAAACCCATTCAGCACACTATCCACTTTCAAAATAAATTATTACAACTTATATGGGAGTTAATTGCCATTACCCTTTCGGCACAAATACTTACATTCCCTATTATTGTATATCATTTTCATCAATTCCCTACTTTATTTTTATTCAGCAATTTATTGGCTGTTCCTTTATCGGCATTTATTTTATACTGCGAATTGGCTTTACTCATTTTTTCTCCATTTACTTCCATTGCAACTTTTATTGGTACTGTTGCCGGCAACAGCATTAGCTTACTAAACAATTTTATTGACAAAATAAATACTATTACGTTAGCACAAATAACCGGTATTCAAATAAATTTGGTGCAAACCTTTATTCTTTTTGGTTGCATTGCGGGTATTGCTTATTGGTTAATGCATAAAAACAAAAGGGCATTTATTTTTTCGCTTGCCACAGTGGCTATTTTTTATGGATTAAGAAGTTGGGATTTATTTGAGAAAAACAATCAACAAAAATTAATTGTGTATAATATTCCCAAACACCAAGCAATGGATATTATTGAAGGAATAAAGTATCAATTTATAGGTGATACTATTTTACAACAAGATGGTTTTTTACGAAACTTTCATTTGCAGCCAGCCAGAATATTACACCGAACAAACTATGCCAATCGGCTCAATAGTATTTCGTTTCAAAACAATATCATCAGCTCTTCTAACAAAAATATTATTGTGTTACAGCAAAATATATTGGCAACCCAAGTTGCTCAAAAAATTAAAGTAGATGCTATTATTATCAGTAAAAATCCCAAACTATATATAAGTCAAATCCATTCATTATTCGATTGTGATTACTATATTTTTGATGCTACCAACCCGTTGTGGAAAATCAACAAATGGAAAAAAGATTGCGACAGCCTACATTTGCGACATTATTCTGTTCCCGAACAAGGAGCTTTTGAAATAAATTTATAACAACTTTTAACCATGCTGTATTATTACTATTAGACTGCTGTTGCATTGTACAGTTTTATTAAACCGAACACAACAAACTACTATTAATACAACAGTTACTTTAAATAATTATTCTTGTACTAAAAAAATTGGAGTATCAACCATGAAAAAAATTCAATCAGCATTAATCTCTGTATTTTATAAAGACGGATTACAGCCCATTGCCAATAAACTACACCAACTTGGTATTACAATTTATTCAACCGGTGGTACTCAAAAATATTTAGAAGATGCCGGTATTCCTTGTATTGCCGTAGAAAGTTTAACAACTTATCCTTCCATTTTAGGTGGCAGAGTTAAAACATTGCATCCTGTAGTATTTGGCGGTATTTTAGGAAGAAGACAAGAAGTACAAGATGTAGCCGAAATGAAACAATACAGCATTCCTGAAATTGATTTGGTAATTGTAGATTTATATCCGTTTGAAGAAACTTTACGCAATACATCGGAAGAAAAATTAATCATCGAAAAAATAGATATTGGCGGGCCATCTATGATTCGTGCTGCTGCCAAAAATTTTAAAGATATAGTAGTTATTGCGGCAAAAGAAGATTATGCTTCTT
>JAKAJX010000129.1 GCA_021824855.1 Bacteroidota bacterium
ATTAAAGGTAAATAAACTGAGTACCTTTCTTTCATTATTTGGAATTACTATTGGTATCTTTTGCATTATTGGTGTATTAGCCACTATTGATAGTTTAAATAAAGAAATTAATAAAGAACTAAATTCTATTGGTGCTAATACAGTTTGGGTAGATAAATTTGATTTTACACAAATGGGCCCCGATTTTCCATGGTGGAAATATGTGAAGCGGCCAAATATGCGATATAAAGAAATGCAATTCTTGAAAGAGAATTTAAAGCAAGCAAAACATGTAGCACTTTTTTTAGGAAATGCAGTGAATGCCGATTATGAAGGAACTACTTTACAAAATACTTTTTTATTTGGAGTAAGCGAAGATTTTGCTCAAATACAAGGACTGAAAATTATTAGCGGAAGATATTTAACAGAAGCCGATTTTATAAGAGGAACTCCTGTTTGCATTATAGGATATAAAAATGCAGAAGATATTTTTGGCTCGGCTCAATATGCTGTTGGTAAAGCTATTTCGGTAAATGGGCGTAAATTATTAATTGTTGGTTTAATTGAAAAACAAGGCACCAGTGTTATTGATGTGGGTTTTCAATACGATCAATCTATTATTACTTCTAATACTTTTTTCAGTAGTATGTTTGAAGAAGATAAAGTAGGCAGAAACTTTATTATGATTGAACCAAATGAAGGCGTTACCACGAAAGCTTTATCGGATGAAATTCGAGGCTATATGCGGCAAATACGCAGATTGAGTCCGGATGATGAAGATAATTTTGCATTGAATGAAGTAAATTATTTAAGTAAACTTTTCGATCCACTATTTTCTACTTTAAATATTGCAGGATGGGCAATTGCAGGCTTAAGTTTGGTGGTTGGTGCATTTGGGGTAGCCAATATTATGTTTGTAACAGTACGAGAACGAACCAGTCAGATAGGATTAAAGAAAGCAATTGGTGCACGCAAAAAAACAATACTTACCGAATTCTTATTAGAGAGTGCTTTTCTTTGCATTATTGGCGGAATGATTGGTCTTTTTTTAGTTTGGTTATTAAGTGTTATACTCAGTAGTTTTCTTCCATTTAGTATTTTAATTGCTCCCCGTATTATTAGTCTGGCTTTAGGTATTTGCATTTTTATAGGCATATTAGCAGGCATTATACCCGCATCGCAGGCAGCTAAAATGGATCCGGTAGTAGCCATAAGAACAAAGTAATATACTGCACCGTTAGCTTTATTAATTGATACAGTACATTTGCAGCATTAACACTAATTAATTTAAATTGAAATCCACAATTATTTTAGCAATTGAATCTTCTTGCGATGAAACTTCTGCATCGGTTTGTGTAGATGGTAAAATACTTTCAAATTACATTGCCAATCAATCTGTACATGAACAGTATGGCGGAGTAGTGCCCGAATTAGCAAGCAGAGCCCATTTGCAAAATATTGTTCCTGTAGTTGATATTGCATTAGCAGATGCTCATTGCAATTTATCTGATATTTCTGCTATTGCATTTACGCAAGCACCGGGTTTAATTGGTAGCTTATTAGTTGGAACTCAATTTGCAAAATCATTGGCACTTGCATTAGATAAACCATTAATTGCAGTGCACCACATGCAAGCACATGTTTTAGCTAATTTAATTGGAGATAATATACCCAACTTTCCTTTTTTATGTTTAACAGTAAGTGGCGGACATACTCAAATTGTTTTAGCTAAATCTGCTTTAGACTTACAAGTAATTGGCGAAACAATTGATGATGCGGCAGGAGAAGCTTTTGATAAAACCGCTAAACTTTTAGGACTTCCGTATCCGGGCGGACCATTAATAGATAAGTATGCACAATTGGGTAATCCACTTGCATTTAAATTTGCCGAACCTCAAATTCCGGAATTAAATTTTTCTTTTAGTGGACTAAAAACATCGGTACTTTATTTTTTGCAAAAACAGGATGAAAAATTTATCGCAAATAATCTAAACAATCTTTGTGCTTCTATTCAACATACTATTATCCAAATTCTTTTAAAAAAATTGCGTAAAGCTGTACAACTAACAGGCGTAAATGAAGTTTGTATTGCAGGTGGTGTAAGTGCAAATAGCGGCTTACGCAATGCATTAACAGAAATGGGGGTTATTAATGGTTGGAAAACATTTATTCCGAAATTTGAATATTGCACCGATAATGCAGCTATGATTGCTATAACGGCCTATTATAAATATTTGGCTAATCAGTTTACAGAGTTAGATGTAAGTCCATCTGCAAGAGCAGAATGGTAATGTAGATAATTATACTATTGCAATATGAAAAACATCATCAATCAATTACTAATATATCTCTACCTCAAAAAAGATAACAACCCAAATAGAACCAGTTGGACAAAATATATGCATGGAATGAATAGAATTTCTTTGCTGATGTTTTTAATAGCACTAATAATAATTTTATTGAAATTGGTTATTATTCCTTTGTTGAAGAAGTAAAAGTAAAAATACTTTTTGCCGCTTTTTCCGATGCGTTTCCACCTTGCGATAAAATGTTTTTTAAATCAGCATAATCATTTGTCATTTCCCGTTGGCGATGTTCATTGCTTAATAGCTCAGTTAGCTCAAGAATTAAGTTTTTAGTATTCATTTCTTGCTGAATTAATTCTTTCACCACCATTTTATCCATAATTAAATTCACCAATGAAATGTATTTTACTTTCACTAAATGTTTGGCAATTGAATAACTAATGCTACTGCCCTTGTAACAAACCACTTCGGGCACGCCAAACAAGGCAGTTTCTAATGTTGCAGTACCACTGGTAACCAATGCGGCTTTACTTTGCATCAGTAAATGATATGTATCATTTCTTACAGAAGAAACATTATTATAAGATGATAAAAATGGTTCGTAAAAACTATCATCTTGGCCGGGTGCTTTTGCAACAATAAATTGGTAATTGGGAAATGCCTTACTAACTTCTAACATTACCGGTAGTTTCTTTAAAATTTCTTGTTTACGACTTCCGGGTAATAAGGCAATACTTGTTTTATTGAAGGGAATATTGGATGTTTTAGCTATAAAATCTGAAATTACTTCCACCAATGGATGTCCCACATATTCCACATCCCAGTTCCATTTGCTTTTAAAATAATCTTTCTCAAAAGGAAGAATACAAAGCATTTTATCAATACATTTTTTCATTTTTTTAACCCTGTTTTCCTTCCAAGCCCATACTTGCGGAGCAATATAATATACAACTTTATAGTTTTTTTGTTTTGCCCATTGAGCAATGCGTAAATTAAACCCCGGATAATCTATTAATACCAATACATCGGGTTTAAAAAGTGCAATATCTTTTTTGCAAAATTGAATATTATTGATAATGGTTTTTAAATTAAGCAATACTTCTATAAAACCCATAAAAGCCAAATCTTTATAATGCTTTACTAAAGTACATCCGGCAGCTTTCATTAAATCACCACCCCAGCAACGTATGTTGGCATCTGCATCTAATAATCTTAATTGTTTAACAAGATTACTTCCATGTAAATCTCCGCTTGCTTCTCCCGAAATAATATAGTATTTCATTTGTTGCAAAATACAATAAGATTATATAATTCACACTTAATCATCTTAATTAATTATATGCAGTAACTTCTTTTTCCCCAACATACTTAAATGCAATTGCTTAGATTAATTTTGTATTACCATGAGAAAATTTGAGGATACCTATCAGCATAAAGGATTAAGAAAGCAATTAGTTTCGTTGCTAAAAGAAAAAGGTATTACCGATGAAACAATATTAGAAGCGATTAATACTATTCCGCGACATTTTTTTTTAGATTCTGCATTTGATAAAATTGCTTATGAAGATAGAGCTTTCCCAATAGGAGAAGGGCAAACCATATCTCAACCATATACTGTTGCCTATCAAACACAATTATTAAATGTAAAAAAAAATGATAAGGTATTAGAAATAGGTACCGGCAGTGTGTATCAGGCAAGTGTTTTAGCAGAAATAGGTGCATGGGTTTATACCATTGAGCGACAAAAGAAATTGTACGATGCGCACAAACAATTTATCTTTCGTAATAAATATCCTAACATAAAATTTTTTTATGGAGATGGTTATGAAGGCTTACCATCATTTGCTCCATTTGATAAAATTATTATTACAGCGGCTGCACCTTTTATTCCTCCTAAATTAATTACTCAATTAAAAATTGGAGGTGTAATGGTAATACCTGTAAATGAAGGTGAAATACAGCGTATGTTACGAATTACTAAATTGCCCAACGATACATTACAAGAAGAATCTTTTGATGCATTTTCCTTTGTTCCAATGTTAACCGGAAAAAACGGTTAACCATAAATAGCAATTTCACTTCATTCAGAGTTATCTTTGCAAGAGCTACAAACCCGAACTATCGAGTTATAAGTAATTATAATTAGGAAAGTCTGGACAGCATAGAGCAACTCACCGGCGAATAACCGGTCTCGTGATAAACGAGAAGAAAGTGCCACAGAAAATAACTTCATACTTAGGTATGACAAAGGTGAAAATGTGAGGTAAGAGCTCACAGTATTGCAAAGTAATTTGCGATACGGGTAAACCTTGAGTGCTGCAATGCCACGTATAGAGCCGTTTTAAGAGCTGCTCGTTCAAGGCTCAGGGTAGGCAGCAACAGGTGTTAAGTAATTAGCATCGCAGATAAATGATAGTGTAAAAACAGAATCCGGCTTATGAGGTTTGTAGCTTTTTTTAACTTGCTATTATTAAATTATCGCTATATGAAAAATTGGTTAGTTGCTTGTTCATTGCTTATTGCATTTTCTGTAAAGGCTCAAAATAGTAGAGAAAATTTTTTATTCGATAACGATTGGAAATTTCATTTAGGGAATGCTATAGATTTTACAAAAGATTTTAATTACGGATTAACAAATATTTTTTCAAAAGCCGGAGAAGCCGGGAATACTGCATTTAATCCCAAGTTCAATGATGCTAATTGGCAAAAAATACAATTACCACATGATTGGGTGGTTGAATTACCTTTCGATAAATCTAAAAATTTCGATCAAGATGCACATGGATATAAAGCCATTGGAGCTAATTACCCTCAGAACAGTATTGGATGGTATAGAAAAACATTTACCATGGCTCCCGCAGATTCGGGCAATAAATTTTATTTGCAATTTGATGGTGTATATCGTAATTGTAAAGTATTTATTAACGGGCATTATTTAGGCTCTAACGAAAGTGGATACATAGGTTTTGAATTGGATATTACCGATTATATTCATTTTAGAGAAAAAAATGTAATAGCCGTAAGAGTAGAGGCTTCTCAATATGAAGGTTGGTTTTATGAAGGGGCAGGTATTTACAGGCATGTATGGCTAAAGAAAATGAATCCATTGCATATAGCTACTAATGGTGTATTTGTTCAAACAAAACAAAAAGGTAATACGGCAGATATTTCACTTTCTACAAAATTGCAAAACGAAAAATATATTCCTTCAACTGCAACAATTCAATCGTATATTATTAATGCAAAAGGAAATATTGTTCAATCAGCTACTAAGCAAACCATTCATTTAGCTGTAAATGAATTGGCAACAATTCATCAAAACATATCTATTTCATCTCCACATCTATGGTCTGTTGATGATCCATATTTATATAAAGTAGTTTCATTAGTTATCAATAACCAAAAAGTGATTGATAGCGTAGTAACTACATTTGGCATACGCACCATTACTGTTGATGCTCAAAAAGGATTGTTCTTAAATGGTAAGCCTATTAAAATTTATGGAACATGTAATCACCAAGATCATGCAGGTGTAGGAAGTGCTTTGCCCGATGCGTTGCAATATTATAGAATTAAATTATTGAAAGAAATGGGGGTGAACGCCTATAGAACAAGTCATAATCCGCCAACACCGGAATTATTGAATGCTTGCGATGAATTGGGCATGTTGGTTTTAGACGAAAACAGATTATTGGGCAGTAGTAAAGAAATAATGAGTCAGTTTGAAAGATTAATAGAACGCGATAGAAATCATCCCTCAGTATTTATGTGGTCGTTGGCAAATGAAGAGCATAGTTTACAATATACCGATGTTGCTAAACGCATAGCTTTAACATTATTGGCTAAACAAAAAGAATTAGATCCAAGTCGTACCGCCACTTATGCTGCCGATATGGGCAATTTTAATAAAGGAATTAATGAAGTAATTCCTGTTCGTGGATTCAATTATAATCTTCAAGGAATTGATTCTTATAAAAAAAATAATCCTAACCAACCAATAATTGGTACCGAAATGGGAAGCACCGTTTGTACACGTGGCGTGTATACTAAAGACACTGTAAATGGATATGTACCCGATTATGATACAACATTTCCTCCATGGGCGTCAACGGCAGAACGTTGGTGGAAATTAGCCGCAGAAAGAAAATGGTTTATTGGAGGATTTGTTTGGACAGGATTTGATTATAGGGGAGAACCTACACCTTATACATGGCCTTGTATTAATTCGCATTTTGGTATTATGGATGTATGCGGATTTCCCAAAAATATTTACTATTACTATCAAAGTTGGTGGACAAATAAGGATGTATTGCATCTCTATCCTCATTGGAATTGGAAAGGCAAAGAGGGGCAACCTATTACTGTGTGGTGTAATACTAATGCAGATGAAGTTGAATTATTTTTAAATGGAAGGAGTTTGGGAAAAAAAGTAATGCCTCGAAATAGTCATTTAGTTTGGGAAGTAAAATATCAACCTGGAATTTTAAAAGCTATTGCATGGAAAAATGGAAGAATATTGAAAGATTCTGTTGAAACTACCGATTCAGCCTATCAAATTATTTTAACGCCTGACAGAACAATTATTCATGCCGATGGAAAAGATATTTCAGTAATTACTGTATCGGTAAAAGATAAAAAAGGAAGAGAAGTTCCCGATGCTATGAATTTAATTCATTTCACAATATCTCCTAATGCAACAATTATAGGAGTGGGCAATGGCAATCCAAGTAGCCATGAACCCGATAAATGCGAATTAGGAAAATATCAGCGCTCTTTATTTAATGGTAAAGCTCAATTAATTGTTCAAAGCGGAAGTTCAACCGGTACCGTGTCTATTCAAGCTACTTCAAACGGATTGGTAGATGCTGCGCAAGAAATTAAACTGCAATAAGTTTATTTAGGCGGAATAGAAACTATTTGCGAGGTTGTATTATTACAGCCCGAACTTCCGGTAACCGTAAGTGATACTGTAAAGTTTTGTGTTATCGAAGTTTGAGCATAAGTATGCGTAACAAAAGCATTATTAGCTGTAAATCCATCACCAAACGACCAATTATACGATACAATACTACCATGCGGAACGGTAGATTGGCTATTGAAAGAATAAGCATTTCCTGTAGAATTGGTTACCTGTGGTTGAAAAATTGCAGTAGGTGTTACATTTTGTCCTAAAGCAACAACTCCTTTTGTAACCTGATAAATGGTGGTAGAATTGTACTTAACATATAATGTTACATTATTGTTATTGCCATAAGTGTATTCGTGTTGAACCGGATTGCCAATACCCGTGGTACCATCTCCAAAATCCCAATCAAACTCTGGATTAGGAGGTAATACACCAACTAAGTTTTGTGTAAACGTAAATATTTCTTTACTTGGAGCACAAGGATTAGTACTTGTTGCAATAAAATTACCTGTTAATGTGTATATGGCCGGAATAAAAAATTGTGAAGAATAAGTATTGGTACAACCGGCTGATGAAGTAACAGTTAAGCTAACTGTGTAATATTTATCGTAAGGAGTTGATGGAAAAGTATGTTTTACAAAACTATTTCCCGTAGCGGTTGCTCCATCACCAAAATCCCAATTGTATTGCTTAATTGAACCATGATTTAATGAAGAAGTACTATTAAAACTATAATTGTTGCCGCTGCTTTGAGAACCATAAAAATTAGCCGTAGGCGAAACATCTTGACCAAATGCAGTAATACCTTTTGAATAAGTGGCCAAAATTTGATTATTTTTTATAATCTTCATTGTTACAGTATAAGTTCCACCATAATTATATTGATTACTTGCAATGCTGTCATTAATTCCTACAACCGAATTGCCATCACCAAAATACCATTGGTAGGTAGCCCCGGTTGGTATACCAACCGTTGTATCTTTAAATGTAAAAACTTCTTGACTTGGTGCACAAGGCGATGTACTTGAAATTGCAAATCCTATATGAGAGATGGTAGTAGTTGTACCATTACTACCTCCACTTCTGCTACCAGGTGGTAAAGGTGTAGCAGAAGGTCCTGATGGTCCACCCGATACAGGTGGTGTACCGCTTCCAGAAGGACTACCACTTGAAGAACCGGATGATGAACTTGAACTGCTTGTTGATGAAGAATAATCTACTACTCTTGTACAGGAAACGCTATACAAAGCAGATAAAACACATAAAAAGAAAATATTTCTTTTCATATTACAGGTTCTCAGTTAATAGTGTTTCGGGAATTGTAAAGATACTTTTATTTGCATCATATTTAGTGATAACACTATTTTTAGACATATTTTAAGGTCAACAAATAGTAAAACGATTATTTCCAAACTTTCGTATTCGCACAACAATAAATATCGAAATGGATAGAATTTAATTTATATTTTATCATGTATAATTACATTTGCAAGCTATGACACAAGAACAAATTAAAGTTTTACGGAGCCGCGTTAGTGTTCTAAGGAGGTTTCTTTGAAGTGGATGATCGAATTCAAAAAATAGAAAATGATCGACAACTTTCTCTTTCAGTAGGCTTTTGGGATGATAACAAAAGAGCCACTGGTATTATGAAAGAAATTAAAATAAACGAATATTGGCTAAAATTATATACTAAAGTAGAAACTAATGTAGAAGATTTTGCTGTACTATTTGAATTTTGGAAATTAGGAGATGCCACGGAAGAAGAAACCAAAATAGCATTTGATGCAGCTATTATTGCTGTTGAAGATGCCGAATTTAAAAGCACGCTGAATAAACCGGAGGACGAGTTGCCCGCTATTATGCAAATTAATCCTGGTGCAGGAGGAACCGAAAGTCAAGATTGGGCAGAAATGTTATTACGCATGTATCGCATGTACGGCGATAAACAAGGCTGGAAAGTTAGTGAATTGGATTTTCAAGAAGGTGATGGTGCAGGTATTAAAACAGCCACACTTCAGTTTGATGCTGCATTTGCTTATGGGTTTTTAAAAGCCGAAAGTGGGGTGCATAGGTTAGTTCGAATTTCGCCTTTTGACAGCAATGCCCGCCGCCACACCAGTTTTGCCAGTGTATTTGTATACCCTTTAATTGATGATAGTATTGAAGTGAGTGTAAATGTTGCCGATATTGAATGGGAATTTTATAGAAGTGGCGGTAAAGGAGGACAAAATGTAAATAAAGTAGAAACTGCCGTTCGATTAAAACATATTCCTTCCGGAATAATTGTAGAATGCCAACAAGCCAGAACACAAGGAGAAAATAGAGAAATGGCATTAAAAATGCTAAAAAGCAAATTGTATGAAGAAGAATTAAAAAAACGAGAAGAAGCAAAAAATGCAACCAATAGCAGCAAGAAAAAAATAGAGTGGGGAAGCCAAATAAGAAGTTATGTTTTTCATCCCTACAAATTAATTAAAGACCATAGAACTGATTATGAAGTAGGAAATATTGGTCCAGTAATGGATGGCGAAATTGAAGGATTTATTAAGGCTTATTTAATGAATCAAAAACAAGAAAGCATAGAGGAATAAAAATTAGAATTAGTTAACCATTGGTTTTTTATATAAAAATCATACTTTTGCACCCCATTTCCCACAAGGCTCAATAAGAATCTCGTCTGTTCGAGATCGCCAGCAGGGTGTAATCTTAATAAGATTATTATGCCAAAAGTTAAAACTAACTCCAGTGCAAAAAAACGTTTTAAAGTAACGGGTACCGGAGAAATTACGTTTCAAAAAGCATTTAAACGTCACATCTTAACTAAAAAATCTAAAAAACGCAAACGTGCCATGAGAAAAGATGGCGTTGTTGGTGCAGCCAATAAAGATTTTGTTATGCGTTTATTAAGATTAAAATAATTAATTAATCAAACGTTAAAAAAATTAATCATTTAAAAAATTAGTAAGATATGCCACGTTCAGTAAATGCAGTTGCATCAAGAGCCAGAAGAAAAAGAATTCTTGATCAAGCAAAAGGGTTTTATGGAAAACGTAAAAACGTTTATACCGTTGCCAAAAATATTGTAGAAAAAGGATTAACATACAGCTATGTTGGTCGTAAATTAAAGAAAAGAGAATATCGCCAATTATGGATTGCTCGTATTAATGCCGCTGTTAGAGAAGAAGGTTTAACATACAGCCAATTTATAAATAAGCTTAATGCGAAAGGCATTGAATTAAACAGAAAAGTATTAGCCGATTTAGCTATGAATAATCCGGAAAGTTTTAAAGCTTTAGTTTTATCAGTTAAATAAACCGGTTATTAATTTATAAAAAAGTTGAGAAAAACACTTCTCAACTTTTTTTTTATTTATATTTTACTTAAACTATTATTTTTGCTGAATAATAAAAATGAATGAACCACATTTTTGTTAATAACAAATATTCACTCATCAAAATAAATATGGTTCTGAAATGAATAATACCTACACCTCGCTGGTGAATCAAACATTTCACTTTCCACAAGAAGGATTTGATGTAAACGAAAATGGCTACCTAGAATTTAACGAATTAGATCTTAAGTTGCTAATTGAAAAATATGGAACTCCATTAAAGGTTAGTTATTTGCCTAAAATTGGCATGCAAATTAATAAAGCCAAGAAAATGTTTGCCAACGCCATGAAAAGGCATAACTACGAAGGTGATTATTATTATTGTTATTGCACCAAAAGCTCTCACTTTAGTTTTGTTGTAGAAGAGGCATTGAAACATGAAATACATTTAGAAACTTCTTTTGCCTACGACATTGAAATAATTAATCAGTTATATAAAAGAAGAAAAATTACCAAAGAAACATCTATTATTTGTAATGGCTTTAAACAACGTTCTTATACTTCTCGTATTGCTAAATTAATTAACTCCGGATTTAAAAATGTAATTCCTGTTTTAGATAATAAAGATGAATTAAAAGCCTATAAAAAATCGGTAAAACAACCCTTTAAATTAGGAATTAGAGTAGCAGCAGAAGAAGAACCTAATTTTCCTTTTTATACTTCAAGATTAGGAATTAGAGCTAAAGATATTTTAGAATTTTATGTTGATGAAATAGAAGGATATGAAGAAAAGTTTCAATTAAAGATGTTACATATTTTCCTAAATAAAGGAATTAAAGATGATATTTATTACTGGAGTGAATTGAATAAAATTATTAATCTTTATTGCCAACTTAAGAAAATTTGTCCCGAGTTAGATTCAATAAATATTGGTGGAGGATTTCCTATAAAACACTCTCTTGGTTTTGAATACGATTATCAGTTTATGATTAATGAAATTGTAAGTAATATAAAAAAAGCTTGCAAGAAGGCCAAAGTGCCTATGCCACATATTTATACCGAATTTGGAAGTTATACAGTTGGTGAAAGTATGGCACATATTTACAGTGTAATTGGTCAAAAAATACAAAATGATAGAGAATGTTGGTATATGATAGATTCATCTTTTATTACCACATTACCCGATACATGGGGTATAGGAGAAAAATTTCTAATGCTACCCATTAACAAGTGGGAAAACGAATATCAACGGGTGGTTTTAGGTGGCATTACTTGTGATAGCCATGATTATTATGATAGCGAAGAACACATTAATGAAGTATTTCTACCTAAACTACAAAATATTGCTAATACGCAAGATCCTGCTAATAAAGAACCACTTTATGTTGGATTTTTTCATACCGGTGCTTATCAAGATCAAATAAGCGGCTATGGAGGAATCAAACATTGTTTAATCCCGTCTCCCAAGCATATAATTATTGAATATGATAAAAATGGTAAACTAATTGACTGGCTGTATGCCAAAGAACAATCTGCTCAAAGTATGTTAAAAATACTCGGCTACCTTCGTTAAAATCACCTAAATTTTTTGTTGTAAGCTTAAAGAATGCTTAAGTTTTAATTGTATTGCTTAAAATACAGTTGAAATTGTTTTGTAGCTTTTATTACCACATGTATGTAGTATAATTTCGAAAGGAAATCTAATATCATGTGATTGATATTCAATATTCTATTTAAAAATTGAAGGTTCAAATTCCTATGCCAGAGCTATCATTCAATATTCAATGCACTAATGCTATACAATATGTATGGCACTTTTTTGTGCTAAATATGAAAGCCATTTATGTGTTACTTGCTCTTGGCAATCCGTACCAAATTTTTATACATCGCAACTCGTTACTTATTGTTACAAAAAATAGCAATAACAACGAGTTATTTTTTATACCGGAAATTATTTATTGCAATAATGTAAGAATCGAAAGCTTATGAAAAATTTTTACTTAACTAAATTTATTTTGTTGTTGTTGTGTATCAACTTTATTAATTCGGCATTTACACAGCCATTAATAAATAATGATATTAATGCAAGTGAATTTCTGAATGTTAATGCAGCATTTTCTGTGAATGCTGAAAGTGAATGTTTGCAAGGCAACAATTTTACTTTTACCAATAATTCTACTACAGGTTCTTCCGTTTCCTATTCTTGGGATTTTGGTGATGGCACAACTTCTACAGAAACTAATCCCACTCATACTTATTCTGCAGCAGGAAATTTTAAAATTCATTTAGATGTAAGAAGTGGAAATGATTATGCTTTTGCAGAAAAATTTATTAATGTAATGCCAACTCCGCATGTTGATTTCAATATTTTAAGCGGAACATTAAATGGTAAAAGTTTTACATTCATTAGTTCCTCAACAATTCAAAGTGGAAGCATGAACTATTTTTGGAACTTAGGTAACGGAAATACTTCCACATTAATTAATCCAACTGAAACCTACCAAACATCGGGCAATTATGAGGTTAAATTAATTGTTACCAGCGATTTTGGTTGTAAGGATAGTATTTCAAAAATTGTAAACTATGCTACAGATTGTAATATACCTACCGCAGCCTTTACAGTAAATACAACTACACAATGTAAAAATAATAATCAATTCGTTTTTAATAATCAATCATCTGTTATAGGCGGCCAACTAACTTATTCTTGGGATTTTGGTGATGGTACAAATAGTTCCGAACTTAATCCTACTAAAATATATAATAACTTAGGTAATTATCAAGTTACGTTAACCGTTAAAAATAAAGCTGGTGATTGTGCAGCAACTACCAATCAAACCATCAATGTGGTAGGTGTAAATGCTGCTTTTGTTGCCGATCCGGTTTCGTTACAATGCTTTAGTAATAATAAGTTTGAAATGACCAATGAATCTTCCTCTTCAACAAGCGGGTTACAATATAAATGGAATTTTGGAGATGGAACAATTAGTACAGCATCTAATCCTACTAAATCATATTCATCTGCCGGTACCTATTCAATTACTTTGATTGCTTCAACTGCCAATTCTGTTTGTACCGATACAATTATTCATCCGGTAACAATATATCCTTCTGCAATAGCCGATTTTTCAATTAACACTTCGGCACTATGTAAAACCAGTGGGAATTTTATCTTAACCAATAATTCTACTCCTGCAAATGCAGTAGCTACCAATTATACTTGGGATTTTGGAGATGGCACCTCGAGTAGCGAAACAAATCCAACTAAAGTATATGCCAATGGAGGAAAATACAATATTACATTAACTGCAACTACAGAAGGTAATGGAAATTGTACTACAACTGCAGTTAAAACTGTAAGTGTAGGTTCGTTTAAAGCCGATTTTGTTGCCGATCCGGTTTCGCTTCAATGTTTTAAAGGAAATCATTTTAATTTTACAAATGAATCTACCGCATCGCTAGGAAATAATTTAACGTATCAATGGTCATTAGGAGAGGGAGTTATGAGTTCAGAAGTATATCCTTCAAAAATTTATAGTACCACCGGAGATTTTGCCGTGAAATTAGTTGCTTTTGAAAGCCCTTCAGGATGTATTGATTCTATCACAAAAAACATTTCGGTATATGCCTCACCATTAGCAGGATTTTATACTGAATTGTCGCACAGTACTGCAAACACTACCGATATTAAATTTACCGGAACATCTTCTATAAAAGAGGGAACCATACATTATGAATGGATTTTTGGCGATGGAACTTATGGAGGCGGTGATAATACCTCACATACTTATTTAAATTCTACCGCTACAAATACCGTTCAATTAATTGCTACCTCATGGGAACATGCTTGCAGTGATACAGCTACAAGATTTTTGTCTGTAGCAACAGGCATTTCATCTGGTAATAGTTTTATAGCCTCAACTGCAACCAATAGTGCATCCGATAATAATGGTGGTACAAATAATAATATTACTATCAATACTTTCCCCAATCCTGTGCAAAGTAATTTGCAATTAAATTTTGCAACTCCCAATACAACAAAATTGCAAATTAGAATAGTAGATATTTATGGTAGAATAGTTTTATTACAACCCGAAAATGTTATAGCAAATTGTGCCAATTATGGCACATCGGTTAATGTAAAAAACTTGACTAAGGGTACTTATTCAATACAAATTTTAAGCGAAACCGGTAGTGTTATTGGTAGAAATACAATAATGAAAATTAATTAAGATTTAGGTATAGAAAATGGTGGATATAGAGGGAATGAATTTTTCATTCCCTCTTTTTTAATAGAATTAAATTGTAGTTATAGCTTATTCAATAATTACTTGCTTGGGAGAAACTTTTATTTCTTCTTTTTTCGGAATAAATATTTTTAAAATACCATTTTCGTATTTAGCAAGAATTTTATCCGAATTAACTTTTTCATCTAAAGTAAAACTTCGCTTAAATGATAAAAATTGAAATTCTTTTCTAATAGGCTTTAATTTTTTTTCTTCCGAAATTTCTTTTCTCTCGTAGCTAATGGTTAATAAATTATTATCAATATTAACTTTAAAATCTTCCTTATTCCGCCCGGGAGCATTTAATTCTACATGATACTCATCGGTATCTTCATAAATATTAACTGGAATATTGTTCCAATTTGTTTCAAAATCCTTTTCCCAAAATGGTGCAAAATCATTCAAATAATTTGATAATAACTCATTGATTACATTTTGATTGTGTTTAATAATTGTCATAATAATTTAGATTTAAATGGTTAAACTATTTTTTTGTTGGAATTCACCAAAATATATTCCAAATAATCAACTACGCCATTACGGCATTTTTAAATTTTAAATAATGTCATTATGGCATTTTCGATAAAAGAAAAAAGGAAACTTAAGAAAACATGACTGATTTTTAAACTAAATTTTAAAGTAATTTTGCGATATAAACGATATAAAAAAGAAAGAATAAATATGTATCCAATAGAAATTGTAGCCCCAATGAAATCAGAGTTAACCGAAATTGGTTTCGAAGAAATGTTAACACCTGATGAAGTAAAAACAACGTTAACGAGTGAAGGCACTGTGTTGGTAGTAATAAATTCTGTTTGCGGATGTGCTGCAGGAACTTGCCGACCAGGTGTAATTATGGCAATAAATAATGCCTCAAAAACACCCACTAAATTAGTTACCAGTTTTGCAGGATTTGATATTGAAGCTGTTCAAAAAGTACGAGAATATTTATTACCTTATCCACCTTCATCACCTTGTATAGCTTTATTTAAAGATGGCGAGCTGGTAAGTATGGTTGAACGTCATCAAATAGAAGGCAGACCGGCTAATGTTATAGCACACCATTTAATCGCTGAATTTAATAAATACTGTTAGTTATATTTGTTTTGGATGTGTTAGTAAGTATAAGTCCTGCTATTTTTAGCAGGACTTATTTTT
This sequence comes from Bacteroidota bacterium, assembly GCA_021824855.1. Taxonomy (GTDB): domain Bacteria; phylum Bacteroidota; class Bacteroidia; order Chitinophagales; family Chitinophagaceae; genus JAKAJX01. Next base: position 15,970 of record JAKAJX010000129.1, read on the forward strand.
GTAATACACTTTTCAAGCATAAAAAAATACTATCATTGCAAGCCATTTAATAAAATTATATACAGGTATGTACCCCAATTTATATTATTTAGTAAAAGATTTTTTTGGTGTTGAATGGAATTGGTTAAGAATTTTCAACACATTTGGATTTTTTGTAGCTATTGCATTTATTGTAGCCGCATGGGTTTTAACACTTGAATTAAAAAGAAAACAAACACTTGGTTTATTTTCTTATACCGAACAATCTATTTTAATAGGTGCTCCGGCATCAATTACCGAATTGTTAATCAACTTTTTTTTAGGATTTTTATTAGGATTTAAAATACTTGGTGCAGCCACTACTCCTGATGCTTTAGCTGATCCGCAAAGTTTCATCTTATCATCTCGTGGTAATATAGGATTTGGAATGCTAATAGGAATAGCTTTTTTAGCATTAAAATGGTGGGAAAAAAACAAAGAAAAACTTACCAAACCTGAAAATAGAATAATTCGAATATGGCCTCATGATAGAGTGGGCGATATGGTTATTTATGCCGCATTATTCGGATTTGCAGGTGCCAAAGTGTTTGATAATTTGGAACATTGGGATAGTTTTATAAAAGATCCTATTGGAAGTTTAATCTCATTTAGTGGATTAACTTTTTATGGAGGTTTAATATGTGCTTCATTGGCATTATTTTACTATTCAAAAAAACATAAAATTCCTTTTATTCATTTATGCGATGCTGCTGCTCCGGCTTTGATGATAGCCTATGCAGTTGGAAGAATTGGTTGCCAAATGGCCGGAGACGGCGATTGGGGCATATTAAATAGTGCAATAATTAGCAATACGCAAGGACATTTAATATTGGCAAAACCGGAAGATTTTCATTCTCTTCTTGAAGTAAATAAAGCTTTTTATGCTGAACAATTTGCAACTTTTACAAGCGTACAATCAGCACATATTACACCTTTTTGGGGATTGCCTAAATGGTTATTTGGATACAATTATCCACATAACGTAATTAATGAAGGTGTTGCAATTATTGGCTGTTCCGATAATTATTGTCATGTTTTACCAATTGCTGTTTTTCCTACACCATTTTATGAAACTATAATGGCCGGAATTTTATTTGCTACATTATGGATGATTAGAAATAAGATTAAAATAGCCGGTAGATTATTTGCCGTTTATTTAATTGTAAATGGTATTGAAAGGTTTTTAATTGAGAAAATTCGGGTTAACACTAAGTATTCAATTTTTGGAATGCATCCTACACAGGCAGAGTTAATTTCTTTTAGTTTAATAATACTTGGTACATTATTATTTTGGTATGCTCCCAAGTTTAAAGTGAATAAAGTTAAAGCTTAAATAAAAGTTCAGTAGCTCAATTTGACGATATAAATTAATTACTACTTTAAATTCCTATAATTAATATTATGTTAAGTAATAAAATGAATCAATTACTACGCATGAAAGAAGCTACTCTTGTGGAGTAGCTTCTAGTCTATTTCTAATACGGGTTAACTTAATCGTTTGAATGTAAGCTATCGTATAATTTATATTTTTCGTCGTAAGCATCAAAAGCTTTAGAATCTTTACCTCTAACTCTATCTCTTTTATAAGCATATAAGTTGGCTAAAAAATCAACAGATTTATTGTAAATATTTTTTTCAGTAGCTATTAAACTTCCGGCAGCTTTCTTTTCTTTTAAAAGTGAAAAAGCTTTTTCAATCCATTCAATAGAGCCATCAATAGATTCGGTTAGTGGTTTATCTAATTCTTCATTTGCTTTTTTATATGGTTCAATAAGCAATTTATATTTTGCTTCTGTTGCAGCTCTTTTTTTCGGATCTTTTTCAACTGGCTTAGTAGCATTAATATTTTGAATGGCTTTAATATTTGCATGAAATTTATCATCAATAGTATTAAATTCATTGTAATAAATAATACCTACGTTAAATGCAGCAATTGCATTTTGATTGTTTTTTGCAAACGCATTTTTAAAACAATCTTTTGCTTTTACTTGCAGTTCGGCATGCTTTGCACTGTCTAATGTAGCTTTTTCTTCTTTTGTAGGATTTACAAACATATCTCCAAATAATAGGTATTTGGTTTCGTTAAGTTTTCCTGCTGCATGTTCTTTATCGTACAAAGCCACTTTTTCAAGGATGCTGTAATTCTTATTAATATAATCTAACTCATAATCTTCCCAATTTTCTTTTGGAAATGCAGTTTGACAAATAGGATAATATTTATAAAAAGAGGCAGAATCTTTATGATCACTAAAATCTATTAATACAAATCTATAAGAGTCAAGTAATGGCTCGCCACTAAACGTGATTACTTTATTATCAATTAAACGACAATAATACTTTGTAGCGATATCAACTTTTTTTGCATTTTGTGCTGAATAGCCGGAATATAAAACAGAAGTTGTATCAAAAGGCTGGGTTGAACTACTCCATTTTCTAGAAAATATTACATCGCTATATTTAGTAGCATTTTCGAAATGAACTAAAGCAGAATCCCATTTTTTACCATTAAAAGCGCTAATTCCTTGGTTAAATGAGGTAGAATATAAATCGAATGCTACTGTTCTCAATTCACTGGTATCTTGTTTAAGTTGAGAATAGATATCCATACATTTATCAAAAGATTCGCTTGCAATTTTATCAGTTTGAGAATACTTTACACGGGTTGCGTCATTTTTATATAAAGTTGCATACACTTTTGCTTTCCATAAATAAGTCAAAGGTTTGTCTTGTAATTTTGGATCACTCGATAATTTATCAATTTCAGTTTTTGCATCTTCAAATTTTTGAATTAAAAATGCAGTTTGAACTTTTTTGTACTCTTTAGGATCCTGTGCTTTGATAGAATTGAAATAACAGCATACTACCATTGCAAGCAATAAAAACTTTTTCATAAATGGTTTTTTAATTATTGTTATCAGTTGAGGTTATGTTATTTTCGGTACTACTTTCATTATTACTGCTACTATCGTTTTCGTTTATAGCAGTATTAGTAGCTATTTCAGGTTCATCTTGTAAAACTTCTTTTTCTTCAATTTTCGAAATTGCAGCAATAGCATCATCGGCATCTAAACGTATTAAAATTACACCCTGTGTAGCTCTTCCTGCTGTTTTAATAGTATTTACCGGTGTACGCAAAGTTATACCCGATTTACAAGTAATTATCAAATCCTCTGTTTCACTTACATCTAATATGCCTACTAATTTTCCTGTTTTTTCGGTAACATTAATGGTTTTTACACCTTTTCCACCTCTATTAGTTATTCTATATACATCTTCTCCATCAGCATCAAGCAAAGATGTTTTTTTGCCAAAACCATTTTCACTTACTACTAAAACAGTTCTTGAAGTATCTTCATTTTTAATACAAATCATTCCTACTACTTCATCGGTTGTATCATCTACTTCAATTCCTGTTACACCAATTGCACCTCTACCTGTTGGGCGTACTTTTTCTTCTATAAACCTAATTGCCCTACCACTTTTTACAGCCATCATAATTTCGCTGCTACCATCAGTCATTTTAGCTTCTAATAACTGATCTCCTTCTATAATAGTAATAGCATTAACACCGTTGGCACGAGGGCGAGAAAAATCTTCTAATAAAGTTTTTTTAATAATCCCTTTTTTGGTACATAAAACTATGTAATGAGAAGCGACAAATTCTTTATCTTCTAAATTTTTAATATCAATAATGGTTCTTACTTTATCATCGGAAGGAATTTGAATGAGATTTTGAATGGCTCTACCTTTTCCTTGCTTCTCTCCTTCTGGGATTTCGTATACTTTTAGCCAAAAGCATCTTCCTTTTTCTGTAAAAAACAATAGTGTATGATGGGTTGATGCTACAAAAAGTTGTTCTACATAATCTTCTTCTCTTGTTTTACTACCAATCGCCCCTCTTCCACCTCGACGTTGTTGCCTATATTCCGATGCCGAAGTTCTTTTAATATATCCTAAATGTGAGATAGTAATTACAACATCTTCTTTTTCAATTAAATCTTCTATTCGCATTTCATCGGCTAAGTATTGAATTTCCGATTTTCTTTCATTACCGAATTTATTTTTTACTTCAAGTAGTTCGGTTTTAATTAATTCAAATCGTAAGGGTTCATTTGCTAATAATTCTTGTAACCCTTCAATTGTATTCATCAGCTCATCATATTCTTCTTTAATTTTATCACGCTCCATGCCTGTTAATCTTTGCAATCTTAATTCTAAAATTGCTTTAGCCTGAATCTCGTCTAATCCCCATCCTGCATTAATAAGATTAGATTTGGCTATTTCCGGATTATCAGAATTGCGAATTAAACGAATTACTTCATCTAAATGATCGAGGGCAATTAAATATCCATTTAAAACATGGGCTCTTTCTTGTGCTTTTCTAAGATCATATTTAGCTCTACGAATTACTACTTCCATTCTAAATTCTACAAATTCGGAGATAAGATCTTTTAAATTTAGAATTTTTGGTCGGCCTTTACTTAAGGCTACATTATTTATTCCGTAGCTGGTTTGTAATTCGGTAAATTTATATAATTGATTAATTACAACTTGAGCTACTGCATCACGCTTTAAATCAACTACAATTCTTGTTCCTTCGCGTTTATTACTTTCGTTATTAACGTGTGCAATTCCTTCTACCACTTTCTCATTAACTAATTGTCCAATTCTATCTGCTAAAGAATCTCTGTTTACTTGATAAGGAACTTCTGTAATTACAATTTGTTCTCTTCCGCTTTGCTTAGTATCAATATGGCATTTTCCTCGAACTACTACCCTGCCTCTGCCGGTTAGCATTGCTTGCTTTACACCTTCCATTCCGTAAATAATACCACCTGTTGGAAAGTCGGGTGCTTTTACATGCTTCATTAATTCATCAATAGTAATCTCTTTATTTTCAATGTAAGCTATGCAACCATCCACTACTTCTTGTAAATTATGCGGCATCATATTAGTAGCCATCCCAACAGCAATACCTGATGAGCCATTGACTAATAATTGCGGAATTCTTGTAGGAAGAACTGTAGGTTCTTGTAAACTATCATCGAAATTTAGTTGAAAATCTACCGTTTCTTTTTCAATATCCTCGAGCATTGCTTCGGCAAAACGATGTAATCGCACTTCGGTATATCGCATAGCTGCGGGAGGATCACCATCTTGATTTCCAAAATTACCTTGTCCATCTACTAAAGTATTACGCATTGTCCAATCCTGAGCCATACGAACCAATGTATCGTAAATGGCACTATCACCATGTGGATGATATTTACCCATTACCTCTCCTACAATACGTGCCGATTTTTTATAGGGCTTAGAATAGGTATTACCCAGCTCATTCATGGCATATAACACTCTACGATGCACTGGCTTAAACCCATCGCGGGCATCGGGCAATGCACGACCTACAATAACCGACATTGAATAATCAATGTAGGCAGTTTTCATTTGTTCCTCAATATTAACGGGAATAATTCTATCGTTATCGGTTGTTTGTTCAGGCACTAAATTGTTGTTCTCTTCCATTACTGATTTTACCTTTTTCTTTTGATTTTTTTATGGGTTGCGAAGATAAATTTTACCAAGCGAATAACCTTAGAAAAATGCTTATTTTTAAAGGGGTTTATCCACATTTTAACAGAAATTGTGCGGTTATTTATTTTGGTTATTTACTGCATCTATTTTAAATATTCTCTTAATCAATTTGAAATGCAAACTATATTCGGAATTATATTTGAAAAATGAAACAAATTCTTTTAATAGGAGCAGGTAAATCTGCCACTGTGCTGATTAATTATTTAAAGCAAGTAATTACAGAAAAACAATGGCAACTTACTGTTGCCGATAACGATATTAATGTAGCATCTGCCAAAGTGGGTAACCATCCTTTGGCAAAAGCCATTCAGCTTACTATTCAAAATGAACCGGAAAGGGATGAGTTGATACAACAAGCCGATATTGTTATCTCTATGATGCCTCCTGCATTACATTATTTGGTTGCAATAGATTGTATAAAATTTAATAAGCATTTGTTAACTGCTTCGTACATAGATGAAAATCTGAAAAAAGAAGAACAGCAATTGAAAGAAAAAGGATTATTATTCCTATGCGAAATGGGATTAGATCCTGGCATTGATCACATGAGTGCCATGCAAATAATAAATGCTATTAAAGCAAAAGGCGGAAAAATAACTTCTTTTAAATCGCATTGCGGCGGATTAATTGCTCCGGAAAGCGATAATAATCCATGGCATTATAAAATAAGTTGGAATCCCAGAAATGTTATTATGGCTGGTAAAGCCGGTGCTACTTTTAAAGAAAATAATATTATAAAAACAGTTCCCTACACACAACTTTTTAATTCAAAAAATAGCATTAACCTATCCGCTTCCGAATCTTATGCCTTTTATCCGAATAGAGATTCGTTACAGTATATGCAATTATATGGATTAGAAAATATTGAAACCTTTATCCGAACTACGCTTAGGCATCCCGAATTTAGCTTTGGCTGGAAAAATATTGTTGATCTTCAATTAACCGATGAAGAAAAAATATATGAAACAAACGGAATGAGTATAGCTCATTTTTTTCAGCAACATTTTCAAAAGCATGGATTTAGCGATTGGTTAAACGAAATGCTTATGAATCGGTTGAGTATAGCCAAAAATATGGCTGAAAAATTAATTGAATTAATGAATTTATCAGAAAAGGCGAATAAAGCATCTGAATTGGTTGATAAAGAAATGTTGGTAGTTGATGAAAAAGGCAACTTAAATAGTGTAAATATTGAAGAGGTTAAAGACAGAGCTGCCGAAACAATGGCTTCGGAAATGAACGAAGCAAATATAATTATGAGTCAATTAATGTTTTTAGGAATAGATGACGATAAAACAGTAATTAACCAAGGTCTTTGTAGCGCAGCAGATATTTTACAATTTATTGTTGAAAAAAAATGGGCGTTACAACCAACAGATAAAGATATGATTGTAATGCTTCATGAAATTGAGTATGAATTACACAATGAAAAGAAAAAAATAAATAGTTTGCTGAAAGTAAAAGGTGAAGATGCTTTACAAACTGCAATGGCTAAAACGGTAGGGTTGCCATTAGGTATTGCAGCTAAATTAATTTTAGAAGGACAAATTACTGAAACCGGATTGCATATTCCAATTATTGCCGGCATTTACCAACCCGTATTACTTGAATTAAAAAAACTAGGAATTGAATTTGTTGAATATTAATTGCCCATTGTAATTACGCAATTAGTTTATTATTTATGAGAGAGATGCTTGTATTCATCTCTCTCATAAATTTTTAATACCTCATAATTCTCTTACCCAAATATTTCTAAAACTCAATGGCTCACTCTTATCTCCATGTGCTTGTAATTTAATAGGAGAAGCACCATGTTTATGATACGATGGCAAGCCAATCCATTTAGTTTCTCCTTTTAATTCAACATTGTTTTGCACTAAAACTCCGTTATGAAAGGCGGTAACTTTTGCTGCAGATTTTAAAGTACCATCTTCATTAAATTGTGGTGCAGTCCATATTACATCAAAACTTTGCCACTCACCGGGTTTTCTACAAGCATTTGCTAAAGGGATAAACTGTTTATATACACTTCCAACCTGACCATTTACATAAGTTGCATTATGGTAGTTATCCAATATCTGCAATTCATATCCGGCATCGCCACCACCGGTTGATGCCAAAAACAATCCACTATTGCCTCTTGCTTGTCCTTCGCCGGTAATATTTTCCGGTATGCGATATTCTAAATGCAATTGATAATTGTTGAATGATTTTTTGGTTTGAATATTGCCCGATTTCTTATTAACTGTAACAATTCCATCTGCAACAAACCAATTGGCAGGTTTTCTAATATCATTCGTTAAAACCCATTCATTTAAATTTTTGCCATCAAACAATACAATAGCATCGGATGGTGGAGTTGAAAAATTTTCTCCCGGAGTTACAACTTTTGGAACAGGTGAATACACTTCTGTTTTAGCAGCAGAATCTACAGCACTCATTTTTTGAGCAGAACATACCATTGCAAAAGGAAAACAAAAACAGCTTAAGATAATTTTTTTCATATATACAATTTAAAATTTAGGTAATTGATAACCATTATAATATTTTTTTGTGAAATATTGCTGATTAATAGTTGTATCAGTGAACTCATTTATTGCTTTATCCCAACTAATTCGCTGACTACTTCTATAACTAATATTTCCCATTTGTGCAACCGTTGCAACTAATGAAGCGTCTTTTATAGAGCAATGTAGTTTATCTTTTTTATTGGAACGAATTACATCTACAAAGTTTTTCATGTGCATATAAACTCCATCATCCATTACCTTTTCTAACGGTTTGGCAACTTTTTGAATACTCTGTTTCTCTTCAATTACTTCCCAACCTGCACGATTTAAAATTAAAGTAGCATTATTACCAATAAAAGCTATACCATGGTCTCTTCCATAAAAACCATTATCAATGCCCATTGCATGATCCCACATCAAATTAAAGTGATCAAATTCGTATAATGCAGTTAATGTATCGGGTGTTTCTTCTGCTAAATTTGGATAAGCAAATTTTCCTCCTAATGCTGCAATGGTTGTAGGATAGTTTGCTTTCATACCCAACAAAGCATAATCTAACAAATGTACTCCCCAATCTGTCATTAATCCACCTGCATAATCCCAAAACCAACGAAAATCGAAATGAAATCGACTTGAATTAAAATTACGCATAGGTGCAGGACCTAACCATTTTTCATAATCTACTCCTTTAGGTACAGGCGAATCTGGTACAATTGGTTTTGGTTTCATCCAACCCTGATAGCACCATACTTTTACAGTTCGTATATTTCCAAGCTCACCTGTATCTAAAAAGTTGATAGCATTTTTAAAATGCTGCTGACTTCTTTGCCATTGCCCAACTTGTACAATTGACTGATATTTCTCCTGTGCAGCAATCATTGCATTGCATTCTCCAATACTATTGCCACAAGGTTTTTCAACATAAACATGTTTACCGGCACTGCAAGCATCAATCATTTGCAATGCATGCCAATGATCCGGAGTGCCTATAATTACAATATCAATATCATGGTTGGCTAATAATTGTCTATAATCGCTGTATATTTTTATTTTGGAAGTATTAAATTTTTTATCAGAAAGCTCTTTTAATCTTCTTGCAATTACATTTTCATCTATATCGCAAATAGCAGCAAGATTGATACCTTGTTGTTGTAATATAGCATTTGTATCAGTCCACCCCATTCCATTTACACCAATTACACCAACATTTAATTGATCTGAAGGAGCTACTTTTTTAAGAAAAGAAGCAAATGATGCATAAGGCAATGAAGATGCTAATAAAGTTCCGGCTAATGAAACCGATGATTGTTGTATAAATTTTCTACGAGAACTCATAAATGGCAAGCTTTGTTATAAAAGTAATCAATACTTTTTCAGTATAAAATTGACAAATGGTAAAAAAAGAAAAATGGTACTTTACTTTTTAGGTATCTCGCTTGTAAATAAGTTATTGGCTCGTTTTTTAATTATCTTTCTCAACTCTCCATTTTTTTCATGAGCAATTAATAGTTGTAAAAGCGATACGGTAGTCATTGCATCACCCATGGCTCGATGCCTGCTTTTATTTTCAATTTGAAAGTGTTGTGCCAACGATTCTAACCCATATTTTGCCAATCCAGGAAAAATTTTTCGAGAATGCTTGAGCGTACAGAATTTAGGCGTATTAAGTATAAAACCGGATTGCTCTAATTGGAATTTTACAAAAGAATAATCGAAGTTTACATTATGAGCAACAAAAACTTTATTGTGCAATAAATTATAAATATTGCCGGCAACACTCGAAAATAAAGGAGCATTTGCCACCATTTCATCTGTAATACCGGTTAATGTTTGAACATATTTCTGAATAGGCTTTTGAGGGTTAATTAAAGTAACATATTTGCCTTCTATGTTTATACCATTGTGTAATATGATAGCAATTTCGGTAATGCCATTAGAAGATGCCGCCCCTCCGGTTGTTTCTATATCTACTACTGCAAACATGGGTGTAATTTAAGGCTTAAATAATTTTATAAAAAAATGCTAAATTGTTAAAATTGTATTATAATTTTGTACTAAGAAATTAACAGCCGGAGAACACCCACATAATTTCGATACTGGATGTAAACCCCGACTTGCCATCCAACATCCTTAGAAACTTCCGTATTGTTAACTGTTAAATTTCTTTTTATGCAAAAAACTCAACCACATTTTAATGAAGGATTAAGAGACACTCTTATTGTATTGGCTCTATTAAGCATTATAGTAGTTGTGTCTTACTTATCTTGGACAGGTAAAATATAAGGCATAGCCAATAGTTCCTTCGTTATACACTTACACAATTAGTAATTGTGTAGGGTGCTAAATTTTACTGTAAAGTAACCATTACTATTTCCTTACTTTTGCAACCATAATTGGCTGAAAAGTATGGAACTAAGTAAGAATTATTTACCGTTAGAAATTGAGCAAAAGTGGTACGAGTATTGGCTTCAAAAAAAGTATTTTAACAGTACTCCCGATAATAGAGAAGCATATACTATTGTTATTCCTCCGCCAAATGTAACCGGTGTATTACACATGGGGCATTGCCTAAATAATACCATTCAAGATATTTTAATTCGCCGAGCAAGAATACAAGGAAAAAATGCTTGTTGGGTTCCCGGAACAGATCATGCCTCTATTGCCACCGAAGCAAAAGTAGTTGCCATGCTCCGAGAAAAAGGTATTGCAAAGTCTACCTTAACCAGAGAAGAATTTTTACAATATGCATGGGAATGGAAAGAAAAATATGGCGGTATTATTTTACAGCAACTAAAAAAATTAGGTTGCAGTTTAGATTGGAGTAGAACATCCTTTACAATGGATGAAGATTATTACCAAAGTGTTATAAAAATATTTATTGACCTCTATAATAAAGGAATTATTTATCGCGGACTTAGAATGGTAAATTGGGATCCGGTTGGTAAAACTGCTTTAAGCGACGAAGAAGTTATTTTTAAAGAAATTGATTCCAAACTTTATTACATAAAATATCCATTTTCTAATAACACCAATCATTTTATAACCATTGCCACAACAAGGCCAGAAACAATTTTAGGCGATGTTGCTATTTGTGTAAATCCTACCGATACACGCTATGCATCATGGATTGGTGAAGAAGTAATTGTTCCAATCATCAATAGAAAAATACCCATCATTGCAGATGAATATGTTGATGCAACATTTGGAACGGGTGCCTTAAAAATTACGCCTGCACACGATAAAAATGATAATGAACTCGGCAAAAAACACCATCTGAAAGCATTGAATACATTAGATGCTGAGGGAAGATTTACGGCTATTGATCTGATGGAAGAAAACCCATCTGAATTAGTTCTTTCTTATAATGGTGTTGATAGATTTGATTTAAGAAAAATAATTGTTGAAGATATTGCTAAATTAAACCAACTTGAGAAAATTGAAGAATATAAAGGCACTATTGGAACCAGTGAAAGAACGGGTGCAGTAATTGAAAACAGATTGAGTTTACAGTGGTTTATGAACATGAAAGAATTTCTCAATAGAAATCCTGAAACACTTTCTGCAGTAATGAATGATTCCATTCAATTTCATCCCGAAAAAACAAAAAACACTTACAAACACTGGTTAAATAATATTAAAGATTGGTGCATTTCTCGGCAATTATGGTGGGGACAAAGAATTCCTGCATGGTATATTGAAAGCGGTGAATTTGTTGTAGCCAAAAATAAAGCAGATGCAATAGTTGCTTTTAAAGAAAAATATAATTATTCCATTACACAAGATGCAATTCAACAAGATGAAGATGTACTCGATACTTGGTTCTCTTCATGGCTATGGCCTATTGAAGTTTTCAAAGGCATTAGTAATCCGGGTAATAAAGAAATTGAATACTACTATCCTACTACAACATTAGTAACCGGACAAGATATTATTTTCTTTTGGGTTGCCAGAATGATTATGGCAGGTTATGAGTTTAAAAATCAGCTACCTTTTAAAGATGTTTATTTTACAGGAATGGTAAGAGATAAACAAGGTAGAAAAATGAGTAAACAATTAGGCAACTCACCCGATTTATTAGCGTTGATTGATAAGTACGGAGCAGATGCTGTTCGTTTTGGTATCATGTTCTCTTCTCCTGCAGGAAATGATTTAATGTTTGATGAATCTTCATTAGAACAGGGAAGAAATTTCAACAATAAATTATGGAATGCTTTGAAGTTGATTAAAATGTGGGAAGGAAGACAACAGAATTTAGTTGCTGAAAAACAAACAACAGAAAACTTTGCAACTGATTGGTTCGAAAACAGATTGAACGAAGTTAAAAATGAAGTAGAGGGATTATTGCAACAATTCCGTTTGAGTGAAGCATTAAAAGTAATTTATTCTTTGATTTGGGATGATTTCTGCAGTTGGTATTTGGAATGGATTAAACCTGGATTTGAGCAACCTATGCAATCGGTGGTTTACGAAAAAACGGTTTTGTATTTCGAAGAATTAATGCAATTATTGCATCCGTTCATGCCATTTATTACAGAAGAAATTTTTCATCTGCTAAAACCTCAAACCGAAGACTTGTGCGTTAAGCAACAATACGCAACAGGTAAAGTACAGCCAACCATACTTTTACAAGGAAAACTTTTGCAACAAGTTATTTCTGCCATTCGTGATGCAAGAGTTAAAAATCAAATCAAACCAAAGGATCCAATTAAATTGCATATTCAAACAGAAGAAAAAGAAGCATATCAAGCAATTGAAAATATCTTATCTAAACAAATCAATGCAGCCTCTATTATTTATACAACTGATATTGTAGCCAATTCAATTGTTGTTGCTGTTGAAAAAGATAAATTCTTTATTGAATCTGAAAAGGAAATTGATACTGCTTCGTTGAAAGAAGAATTATTAAAAGACTTAGCTTATCAAAAAGGATTTTTAGAATCGGTGATGAAAAAATTAGGCAACGAACGATTTATTCAAAATGCAAAACCAGAAATTATTGCAATTGAACAAAAAAAGAAATCGGATGCGGAAGCCAGAATAAAAGCCATTGAAGAAAGTTTATCTGCACTATAAATACTATACATGAAAAAAATATTTTTTATTTTCTTTAGTCTATTTCTTTCAACAAATCTATTTAGCCAAAATTGGGATATCAATATATTACATCAAATAAATACAAAATATCCTACTAATTCTGCTTTAAAAGCTATATCGGCAACTGCCGAGCCATTAACAGTAGCCATTCCTTTCGGAATGGTTTCAGTTGCATTAATAACTAATAACAAAAAGTTAGAATTAAATGCATATAAGTTAATGGGTAGCATTTTTGTTACGGCGGCTATTACAGAAGGATTAAAGATTGCAATTAATAGAGCAAGACCTTATGAAACCTATCCCAATCTTATTTATCCTTATTCGTATGAAGCTGGAAAATCTTTTCCATCTGCACATACTTCCTTAGCATTTGCAACAGCTACTTCATTATTTATTAACAATAAAAAATGGTATATAGCTTTACCTGCTTACGGTTGGGCAACCAGTGTTGCATATTCTCGATTATATCTTGGCGAACATTATCCTACCGATGTAATTGCAGGTGCAATTGTAGGTGCAGGTAGTGCATGGCTAAGCGATTGGTTAACTAAAAAATATTTTACAAAACACAAAAAATAAATGTCCCCCATTACTATTCGATTTGCCACCATTGAAGATGTTTCCACCATTCAACAAATTGCATTTAGCACTTGGCCTGTAGCTTATAGTGCTATTCTTGCAAAAGAACAATTAGAATATATGCTGGAAATGTTTTACAGCAAAGACTCGTTAATAAATCAATTACTTCACGAACATACTTTTTTATTAGCCATTAAAAATGATACTTGCATTGGATTTGCTTCTTTCAATTTAATTGATAACCAAACATACAAACTTCAAAAACTGTATGTACTCCCTTCTACTCAAAAAACCGGAGCAGGAAAAATTTTATTAGAAGAAGTGTGTAAAATGGTAAAAAATCTTGGAGCCATAAAATTACAATTGAACGTTAATCGCCACAATGCTGCAATTGAATTTTATAAAAGAATGGGATTTGAAATAATTAAAGAAGATGATATTAATATTGGACGAAATTATTTTATGAACGACTATGTAATGGAGAAAAAAATATAAGTTTAATTATTAGTATATCATAACATGTGTTTGTTTAACAATGCCCATTACAAATACACTTTGTACATGCCCAATATTTTCTGATTGGCTCAGTTTATTTACATGAAAATTATAATAAGCATCCATATTTTCTGAAATTACTTTTAGCATAAAATCAAATTCGCCCGAGATATTGTAACATTCAATAACTTCATTTAATTCATTCATGTGCTTAATAAATTTAGCCCCTGCACTTTTATCATGCTGCTTTAATGATACATAACAAATTACCATCAATCCTTTTTTAACCTTAGTGTGGTCAACCAATGCAGCATACTGTTTAATAATTCCTACACTTTCCATTCGTTTAATCCGCTCATGCACAGGCGTTGTGCTCAAATGCACTTTATTGGCAATTTCTTTTACTGTAATTTTTGCATTTTGTTGCAATAGCTTTAAAATTAAATGGTCTATCGAATCAATTGAAAAATCATTATTAGTTGTTTGTTCTGTTTTTAAAGTTTTTGGCATTCTAAAAATTGTTTTTGTTCTAAATAAAGTTGATATTATACAAATCTATTCTAAATTTATCATTTTATTTATGGCTTTATTCTATTGTTTTACTTTTGCCCATAAAATAATGAATCATGCATACAATTACTAAATCAATTGATTTTAATCTTGCTTATAAAGTAGCTGATATAAGTTTAGCTGAATGGGGACGTAAAGAAATTCGTTTAGCCGAAGCCGAAATGCCCGGATTAATGGCCATTCGTGCCGAATATGGTTCTACTCAACCTTTAAAAGGTGCCCGTATTGCCGGCTGTTTGCACATGACTATCCAAACAGCAGTATTAATTGAAACTTTAACTGCATTAGGTGCAGAGGTAAAATGGAGTTCATGTAATATCTTTTCTACACAAGATCATGCTGCTGCTGCTATTGCCGCTGCCGGCATTCCGGTATTTGCTTGGAAAGGTGAAACTTTAGAAGAAGCTGATTGGTGTATAGAACAAACCTTGTTTTTCGGAAGTGCAGAACGCCCATTAAACATGATTTTAGATGATGGTGGCGATTTAACCAATATGGTATTTGATAAATATCCTGAGTTAATTGCCGGCATTAAAGGATTATCTGAAGAAACAACAACCGGCGTACATCGTTTATACGAAAGAATGGCTAAAGGAACTTTACCTATGCCTGCGATAAATGTAAACGATTCTGTAACTAAATCTAAATTCGATAACAAATATGGTTGTAAAGAAAGTTTAGTAGATGCTATCCGTCGTGCTACCGATGTGATGCTTGCCGGAAAAGTGGCTGTTGTAGCTGGTTATGGCGATGTTGGTAAAGGTTCAGCAGCCTCTTTAGCAGGAGCAGGTTGTCGTGTAATAGTAACAGAAATTGATCCTATTTGTGCTTTACAAGCTGCGATGGACGGATTTGCCGTTAAAAAAATGGAAAATGCAATTAAAGAAGCTGATATAGTTGTAACTACAACAGGTTGTAGAGATATTATACGTGCAGAGCATTTTACAGCCATGAAAGATAAAACTATCGTTTGTAACATAGGTCATTTCGATATTGAAATTGATATTGCATGGTTGAATGAAAATTATGGTCATACAAAAGATACCATTAAACCTCAAGTAGATATTTATAATGTAAATGGAAAAGATATTATAATATTAGCCGAAGGACGTTTAGTGAATTTAGGTTGTGCAACCGGCCATCCATCATTTGTAATGAGTAATTCTTTTTCAAATCAAACTTTAGCTCAGATTGAATTATGGAATAATCATAAAAATTACGAAAATAAAGTGTATGTGTTACCTAAACATTTAGATGAAAAAGTAGCAAGATTACATTTATCAAAAATTGGTGTTGAATTAGATGAACTTACCGATAATCAAGCAGCTTATTTAGGCATAGATAAAAATGGTCCGTTTAAGCCCGAACATTACCGCTATTAATTTCAATAGATAGATGTTTAAAAGTAATTATGGTAATTGAAATGATTATCATAATTACTTTTTTTATTTACCGAAAGTATTTCAAACTGCCATCTAACATTCACTTAAACTAATAGGAATATTAACAGCCAAACCACCATCGGCAGTTTCTTTATATTTACTACTCATATCCAATGCCGTATCCCACATGGTTTTTATCACTTTATCTAAGCTCACTTTTGCAAAATCAGGCGTACTTTGTAATGCAAGTTGAGAAGCAGTAATGGCTTTAATAGCCCCCATTGTATTTCGCTCAATGCAGGGCACTTGAACTAATCCGCCAATGGGATCGCAGGTTAAACCCAAATGATGTTCCATTGCAATTTCAGCAGCCATTAAAGATTGCCTTTGTGTACCTCCCAAACTTTCTGTAAGTGCTGCAGCAGCCATAGCGCTACTTACTCCTATTTCTGCCTGGCAGCCACCCATTGCAGCAGAAATAGTTGCTCCTTTTTTAAAAATACTTCCAATTTCGGCGGCAGTTAATAAGAATTTAATAATCTTTTCTTGATCATTTCCATTGCAAAAAACTATAAAATATTGCAATACAGCCGGAATTACACCGGCAGCACCATTAGTAGGTGCAGTTACTACTCTTCCAAAACTTGCATTTTCCTCATTTACAGCCAACGCAAAACAACTTACCCAATTTAAAATGTATTGAAAACTATTTCCATTTTTTTGAATTGAGCTAATCCAATCATTATAATCGTTTACAATTGAATGTTGCAGTAAAAGTTTTTTATTTAAAGCAGCAGCTCTTCGTATTACATGTAAGCCTCCGGGTAATTCACCATTAGTATAACAGCCTCTGTAAATACAATCACGCATAGTTTCCCATATTTTCCAAATACCAAGTTTTGTTTCATTTTCTGTTCGCCATGTATTTTCATTTTCCATTACAATTTCACTAATATTCATTCCTGTTTTCATACACCAATGCAATAAATCATCAGCGGTATTAATGGGAAATGGTAAATCAATTTGAATCGAATTTTTATGTAGCTGCTCTTCTTTTACTACAAAGCCTCCACCAATTGAATAATACGTTTCGCATATTTGCTGCTTATTTTTAAGCTGAAATAAAAAAGATAAACCGTTGGGATGATAAGGCAATGTTTCGGTATATAAAAATTGAATATGCGTAGCCGGATTAAAATCTATTTGCAAGTTATTGCCAATGCTAATTTTTTTATGCAAATGAATAAAATCTATTTTCTTCGCAATGGTATTAATATCAATGGTAACAGGGTCTTCATTGCACAATCCCATCATTACAGCAATATCTGTTCCATGCCCTTTTCCTGTTTTAGCTAATGAGCCATATAATAAAACATGTATTGATTCTATTTCATCCTTTGAAAATGATGTTGCAATACTTTGTACTGCTTGTTTTGCAGCCAACCAAGGACCTAATGTATGTGAGCTGGATGGACCTATTCCAATTTTAAAAATATCAAA
>JAKAJX010000024.1:0-2819 GCA_021824855.1 Bacteroidota bacterium
CAAAAATTTACCCCAACTGCAACCATTGGATTAACGCTATTCGAGCATAAGGGCTTAAATCAAATTTATTCGCTTTCCAATAAATTTTTCGATTATATAATGGCTGGCATTCCACAGATTTGTGTCAATTACCCGGAATATCATAAAATAAACAGCAGATACCATGTAGCCTTATTAATTGAAGATACATCGGCAAATACTATTGCATCTGCCATAAACAAATTAATGAATGATGATGTTATGTATAACGAACTTAAAAAAAACTGTTTGCTGGCCAGAAATATTTTATGTTGGCAAAATGAAGAAATAAAATTATTATCGTTTTATGATAAACTATTTAAACCAAATGTTTAAACTTCTGTAATATGGAAAAACATTTGCATGTTATTTGTTTTACTGTTCCGTTTCCTGTGAATTATGGTGGCGTATTCGATCCGTTTTACAAGATAAAATTTCTTCATCAAGAAGGCGTTAAAGTGCATTTACATTGCTTTGATTATGGAACCGGTAAGCAAGATGAATTAGAAAAATATTGTTTTAGTATTCACTATTATTCACGCAACTTGGGACATAAAGGATTTTCATTGAATCTGCCCTATATTATTGCCAGCAGAAAAAGTGAAGAGTTATTGAATAATCTTTTACTCGATGATTTTCCTATTTTAATGGAAGGTATCCACTGCACTTATCTGCTGAATGATGATAGATTTACTGATCGAAAAAAATATGTTCGCCTGCACAATATTGAATTTACCTATTACCGCTCATTAGCAAAATCAACTACTTCCTTTTTACATAAAATTTTTTATTACAGAGAGAGCCGTTTATTAAAAAAGTATGAAAAAAGTATCGCATCAAAAGCTACCATGTTTTGGGCAGTTTCGAAAACTGATATTGCATTTTTGCAAAATGAATTTAACTATCAATCTATTTTTTATTTACCTGTATTTATACCTGAAGATTGGAATTTAAACTTGCACGAAGGAAAAGGCAGTTATTGTATTTATCATGGAGATTTAAGCGTTGAAAGCAACGAAAAAGCAGTTATTTGGTTATTAAAAAATATATTTAACGAAATAAAATTACCCTTAGTTATTACAGGAAAAAATCCATCAAAGAAGATAGAAAGATTATTGCATAAAGAGAAATATACTTGCTTAGTTGCCAATCCTACTTACAAAGAAATGCAAGACATGATTGCAAAAGCTCAAATAAACATTTTACCTTCTTTTAGTTCAACAGGTGTAAAACTAAAATTAGTTAATGCTTTATTTTCCGGAAGATATTGTATTGCTAATAACGAAACTGTAGAGGGATTAGCGGTAGATGAGGTATGCACTATTTGCAATACCGAGGAAGAATTTATAATGGCTATTAAAAACTTATACCAACAACCATATACATTATTGCAAATTAAAAAAAGAAAAAAAACTTTGAAGAATATATGTAATAATAATGATAATGCTCAGCAAATAATACAATGGATATGGAACGAATAAAACAATTTACAAAGTATTATTTAAAAATGAAGTATTACGCATTAAAGCTGCAAAATGGGTAGTGGCTACAAATTTTTTAATTGCCATTAAATGTTGTTGATGATGCAAATCTGTTCCAATAAAATCTATCATTTGCTTGTGTAAAAGTTGCTCGGCTATTTTTTTTACATATCCGCCATAATAGCCCATTAACGAAAGTAAATTTAATTGCAATAAACAACCCCGCTCCTTCAGTTCATGATAATATTTAAAATTTTTATGGTAATAATTATACCTTTCAGGATGAGCAATTACTGGAACGTATCCTGCAACGCGTAAATTAAAAATAACCTTTTCAATATTCGGAGAAGCCCCAACATACGACATTTCTATCAGCACATATTTTTTACCAAAAGTTAATAGCGGTAATTTTTTATCAACCATTAATTCAAAGTCAAAATCAACCATATACTCGGCAGCCGCTGCAATTTCAACCGGTATATTTTGGCGTTGCAATTCATTGTTAAGTAGGGTAAATGCATTTTTAATTTTATCCGTTGTATTATCGTAAATGCCGGATAATACATGCGGCGTACAAATTAATTTTTTATAGCCTAAAGTGTGTAATTCTTTAATTAAGGAAATTGAATCGTTAAGTGAACTTGCACCATCATCTAATGCAGGCAATAAATGCGAATGCATATCTACAGAAAGAAATGAAAGATCAATAACTTTTGATTGAGATTTAAAAAAGGAAAACATAATTAGCTTATGAAAAATTTACATTCCACTTAATGCCGAATACAAAGATGATGAGGCAATTCTTTCACCATCAATTGACTCGTAGATGGAATTATTACTTATGTATTCCGGAACAATACGCTTCATTTGTTTTACCACATCTTCATCCTGATTTTTTAGGCTTAGTCCTATTAAATTGTCTATATTTTTACACACTTGATCAAAATCGTATTCAATCACTTTAGCAATTAATATTTTTTTATTGTGTGTAGGTATTACTTCTTCTTCTTTATTCAATAACTCTTCAAATAGTTTTTCTCCCGGACGCAATCCGGTAAATCGCAGTTCAATATCTTTTCCCGGAACTAAACCCGAAAGTTGAATCATTTTTTTAGCTAAATCCAAAATTTTCACCGGTTCGCCCATATCAAACAAAAATATTTCACCACCATTTCCCATTGTAATAGCTTCCAATACTAAAGAACATGATTCGGGAATGGTCATAAAATATCGAATAATATCCGGATGCGTAATAGTAACAGGTCAACCTTTTGCAATTTGCTCTTTAAATCGTGGAATTACAGAACCATTAGAACCCAA
>JAKAJX010000024.1:2829-6693 GCA_021824855.1 Bacteroidota bacterium
AATAAATTTTGTTCTTTTGGGTTTTCCAACCATTTGAATGATACCACTATCCCAATGTGGAGGCGCTTCTCTTGTTTGAATTGATTGGCAATATATTTCAGCAATACGTTTCGATGCGCCCATTACATTGGAAGGGTTGATAGCTTTATCGGTTGAAACAAATAAGAATCGTTCTACACCATAAATCTCCGATAAATCGGCAAGAATTTTTGTTCCTAACACATTGTTTCTAATTGCCTCCGAGGGATGATTTTCCATCATAGGCACATGCTTATAGGCTGCAGCATGAAAAACAACTTGTGGCAAAAATCTGCTAAACATGCTATTCATAGCATATTCATCTTTTATATCACCTAAAAATACTTTTAGGGCATTACCTAATTTAAATTTTTGCTGCAATTCATATTCCAACTCATACAATCCACTTTCTGTTTGATCACAAATAATTAATGCTGCCGGATATACTGCTGCTATTTGCCTTGCCAACTCGCTTCCTATTGATCCTGCTGCTCCGGTAATTAATATTTTTTTATCGCGTAAATGATCAATAACATGCTGATTGTATAAATTAATTGGCGTACGACCTAAAAGTTCTTCAATATTAACTTCGCGAAGCTGATTGATATTTAAATGCCCATGAATCCAATCGTTCATAGGCGGTATATTCATTACTTTTATTCCTTGCGATAAACAAAAATCTACAATTTCATTTTTTTCTTCTAACTCAAAATCTGTTTTTGCAAAAAAAAGTGTTTTAATTTTCCATTCTTTAAAAATTGCTCCGGCATTAGAGAAAGGAAAAACCTGAACATGATCAATGGTTTTGCCTACCACACCTGCTTCGGGTTTATCGAAAAATGCAATTACTTTAAACTCATAATTCGATGTTTCTTCAATTGTTTTTTTTAAAAGCGTACCATTATGCTGAGCCCCATAAATAACAACATGTATTGTATCGTTTCCTGAAGATTGCGATTTATAAAAATTTTTTACAAATAAGCGATAGCCGTATAAAGAAAAGGAGGTAATAAAAAAGTAAATAAATAAAACAGAAATTGGCGAAACCTGGTTTAAATGAGATGCCCCTAAGGCAACATTAATAGCAAGCAAAATAAAAAAGGAATAAAATATAGCCCAAACACTTTTATACGCTTCTTGTGTACCTGAGTATCGAATAATACCTTGATAAGTTCTAAATAAATAAAAAAGAGTAGTGTTAATTATAAAAACAATTAAAATGTTTTTATAAAGCTGTTCTTCTACAATATGTTGCCAATCGAAGTTAAACCTAAGTCCAAATGCCAAGAGTACAGAAAAACATGAAATAAAAATATCTAGAGCCAATACAGCCCATTTGGGAGCAATACTTGCATTTAATAAAAATGATCTGAATTTTTTCACAAATACTATCACGCTTTAACCAATTTTCTAAAAAATATAAATGCTGTAATCTAATTCACTACAAAATAACGAAAAAATAAACGGATAAATTATATAAACTGTTTATTTAATCGTTTGAAGTATTATTTTAAGGGAAGAATTTGCTTAATTACGCCTATTGCAGTTAACCAAAGTATTTTGAAGTAGGAACTTACAGAGGGGTTTTGTATAAATTTTTGATTCATTTTAATTTTTTCAGGCATAATGTGCTGTATATAAAAAAGTTCCGGATTTTCTTTATTTGCCAATAATTCATTTTCGTTTCTAAAATAAATAGAAGCATAATCTGTTATGCCGGGTAAAATATTTAATACATTACGCTGATCATCTGTATATAAATCCACAAATTTTTTTAATTCGGGCCTTGGTCCAACCAAACTCATATTGCCAATAAGTACATTTATTAGTTGTGGCAATTCATCTACTTTCAACTTTCTAAAATAATAACCAACGGGGGTTATTCTATTATCTCTTGCTCCAACGGTTATAGCATGGGTATTACGGTGATTAATGTACATGGTTCGAAACTTAATTAAAGTAAACTCAATGCCATTTTTACCAATACGCTGTTGTAAAAAAAATATTGGTCCCTTCGATGTTAGTTTAATAATAATGGCCGCTATTATAAAAAAAGGAGAAAGAATTAATAGTGCCAATAAAGCAATGATAATATCTAAAAATCGGATCATTAATAACAATTTATAACTCTGCTACAGCATTAACAATTTGCTTTACAATATAGGCACATTGCAAATTGGTTAATTGCGGATAAATTGGCAACGATATTTCTGTGGCATAATTAGTATATGCCATTGGAAAATGGTGAATATTGTATTTCATTTCTTTAAATACAGTAAGCATAGGTAATGGAATAAAATGAACATTTACCGATACACCATTAACAGCTAATTTTTCAATGATGCTATCTCGCTGATGCTCTGAAATATTTTTAATACGCAAAGGGTATAAATGATAACTGGAAGAAGAATGAATTACGTTATAAGGAGGCAATAATGCCCAATTATATTTTTCAAACTCATTGGTATAAAAGTCGAACACCCTTTTTCTTTCTACTAATAAATGGCTGTTATATTTTTTTATTTGAGCTAAACCAATTGCAGCGGCAATATCGGATAAATTGATTTTAAACCCCGGATACACAATATCATATTTCCAGCCACCGGCTTGGGTTTTAGAAAATGCATCTTTAGTTTGGCCATTTAAACTCCATAACCGAAGTGTGGCATAAATTGCTTTATTATCAAATGCAGTCGGTAAGTTTAAACATATCATTCCACCTTCTGCGGTAGTAATATTTTTCACTGCATGAAAAGAAAAAACAGTAATATCGGTTAATGTACCTGTTCTCCTATTTTTATACGTAGCTCCTATTGAATGTGCGGCATCGCTTACAATTAAAATTCTTCCTAATTTTTTTTGATTCTCGCCTTTTGGTAAAAATTTATTTTTAACCTCAGGTTCATTAATCAATTCATTTATATCATCGTATTTACAAGGCCAGCCGGCAAAATCAACCGGAATAATGGCTTTTGTTTTTTCTGTTATTGCTTCTTTAATTTTTTGAACAGAAATATTAAAATCGCCCTCAACATCTACTATTATCGGCTTTGCCCCAATATGCAATACGGCCAAAGCGGTTGCAACATAAGTGTAAGCAGGAATAATTACTTCATCTCCATGCGTAATACCAAACCAATGCAAAGCGAGCATCATACCACTTGTTGCCGAATTAACGGCCAATGCCGCTTCGGCATTACAATATGTTACAACTTCTTGTTCTAATGCTTTTACTTTAGGCCCCGTAGTTATCCATCCGCTACGCAAAGCATCCAGCACTTCTTTTTCAACATCTTCATCAATATATGGAGGCGAAAATGGTATTTTCATAAGCATTATTTTTTTATTAGCTTTTCTATAAAGCCTTTAATAGTTCCCCAGCCATAACTAAAATGAAATCCAAAAAAACGAAAGGCAAAAATATTTTTCTATAATCAAACTTTATCATCAATAATTGAATAGTAGCTAATACGCCAACCATGGCATGCAATAACACAATTAATGCAAACAAGCTTAAATAAATAATTGATGATGATACATAATAGCCAATAATACCAACCACCAATGAAAAGATGATTGCTATTGCAAATACAAACGGAATAAAATGATGCCATCGCATACTTTTTCTATGAACAATAAAACTATTGGCATTCCACCATCCATTAGTATACGCATAATTAAACAGCTTATTAATATTAGCCGGTGGTCGATAAAAGCATTTTGTTTTCCAAGTACAATATAATTGGTGCCCTGCATCTAATAATCGCTGATTCATATTATTATCTTGGTTGCGTATAAATGTTTCATCATACCCGCCAAGTTCAATTAGTGCTTGTTTTTGAGATC
>JAKAJX010000311.1 GCA_021824855.1 Bacteroidota bacterium
CAGTTAACTACCACATTTGGTGTAGGAATACAATTTAAAAACAATATTCATGCAACTCTTGCAATTGAACAAGGACTAACACCATTATATCAATTCAATAATACCAATTATTTTAAACAATATTTTTCTGCCCAAATACAATTTCCAATTAAGTATTCAGCAAAAAAATAACTAAATAAATTTTTATGAAAAAGAACATACAACTTTTATTAGTGCTGCCTTTAACTGTAATAACTTTAATTGCATTAAAGAGCTGTATTAAAGATTCAGGAAAACTTACTTATACAATTTATACGCCGGTAATACATACCAATGCCGAAGTAAGAGCATCTATTAAAAGCGATGCTGCACAACCAATTGAAAATCCGGGTAAAATTTATGTGCAGGGCAATTATATTTTTTTAGCAGAAAAAGAAAAAGGCATTCACATTATTGATAATAGCAATTCTGCCAATCCAATTAATAAAGCTTTTATTAAAATTCCCGGTAACGAAGATATGGGTGTTAATGGCAATATTTTGTTTGCCGATTGTTATACCGATTTGTTGGCAATTGATATTAGTAATCCAAATAATGTTGCTATAAAAAGCTATACAGCCGATGTTTATCCGGATAGAAGATATGTTAACGGATATTATGTTGATAGCGGTAAAACAATTATAGATTGGATTAAACGAGATACAACGGTTGATGCAGCTTCTCCAATTACTACTTGGAATACAGGTGGAATATATTTATCAAACGGTGGTGCATTTTTTAACGCATCGCAATATGCCGCAACGGCATCATCAACTACTGGCATAGCCGGTTCTATGTCTAAAATTGCAATAGTTAATAATAGGCTTTATACCATAAGTTTAGATAACTTAATAGCATTAAATATTACCGATGCATCTTCTCCCTCATTTCTAAGCAGACAAAACTTACATTTAGGAATTGGAACACCCGAAACTATTTATCCTTTTAACGATAAACTATTTTTAGGCTCTTATTCTGGAATGTATATTTTTAATATTGCCAATCCCGATAATCCAACATTAATAAAAACATTTTCACATGCAACTGCTTGCGATCCTGTAATTACAGATGGTGTTAATGCTTTTATAACTTTGCGAAGTGGTACTTATTGCAATGGTGTTAACAATGAATTAGAAATTGTAAATGTTACCGATATTACCAACCCGTATTTGGTAAAAATATATAACATGAGTAAACCAAATGGGTTAGGTAAAGATGGAAAAATATTAATAGTGTGCGATGATGTTGTAAAATTTTACGATGCTACCGATGTTTCCAATTTGCAATTAATTACTTCATTTTCTATTAATAATCCTTTCGATGTTATTTGTTTAAATGGAACAGCAATTATTACCGCTGCCGATGGATTATACCAATACAACTATTCAAACGCAAATAATATTAGGTTAATTAGCAAACTAAGCATTACTCCAAAAAATTAATTATGAAAAAAAGTATCCTATATACATTGCTATTGCTACTATTAATTCAAGAAGTTAATGCACAACAAACTAAAAAAAAATATCAGTTCAAAAGCATTAATAATACCGGCGTAATTATTGGGCAAAATTCAAGTTCCATAAGTTTGCAAACCAGCAATGGATTTGAACTGCATAATAACTGGTATGTGGGTGTAGGTGTAGCTTACGATCAGTATGAAGTTCCAAGTATTCCTGTTTTTATTGATGTTAGAAAATACCTTAATCATAAACAATGGCAGCCATTTATATATGTTAATGCAGGAATGAATTTTACATTACATAATAGCAATTATCCAAAATATTGGAATTGGAATGGGCAAGACGCTTATATTTTTAAAAACAGTATTTACGAAGAAGTCGGATTAGGAATTAATAAATCAATTACTAAAACAACGAATTTTTTTATTTCTGTAGGATGGAGTATCAAACAGTTTAGCTATGCCCAAATTATTGGTGATGCTCGAGTACCACCAATTTTACAACAAACCACCAACTACAACTACGACTTCTATTTCAAAAGGCTATCAATAAAAATGGGTATCAGTTTGTAACTACCGAAATTACAGCTACACTATTTTAAAGTATAACTGTTGTTTAATAAGCTCTTGCAAATAAAACTCTTTGAGAAGAAGGTTTGCCTGTTAAAATACATTTACCCTCTTCTTGTACATTATCTAATGGAATACAGCGAATAGTTGCTTTTGATAATTCTTTAATTTTCTCTTCGGTTTCGGGTGTACCATCCCAATGTGCCGAAACAAAACCGGTATGTTCATCTAAACTTTTTATAAACTCATCCCAATTATTAACTGTTGTAATATGTGCCTGCTGAAAAGCTTTGGCTCTATTATAAATATTTTGCTGAATTTCGTTAAGAAGTGTTTGTATATAAGAACCAATGCCATCTATACTAACCGATTTTTTTTCTTTAGTATCGCGTCTTGCTACTTCTATAACATTAGCTTCCAAATCTCTTGCACCAATGGCCAAACGAACCGGAACACCTTGCAGCTCATATTGTGCAAATTTCCAGCCCGGACGTGCATTATCGCTATCATCATATTTTACAGAAATACCGTTTGCTTTAAGTTCAGAAACAATATTTTTTACCTTATCATTAATTAATGCTTTTTGCTCTTCACCCTTATAAATAGGCACAATTACCACTTGAAGCGGTGCAATTTTAGGCGGAAGAACCAATCCATCATCATCACTATGAGCCATTACCAATGCACCAATTAAACGGGTACTAACACCCCAACTGGTTGCCCAAACATATTCTAATTTATTGTCTTTATCACTAAACTTAACATTAAAAGCTTTGGCAAAATTTTGTCCGAGAAAATGCGATGTTCCTGCCTGTAATGCTTTACCATCTTGCATTAAAGCTTCAATACAATAAGTATCTTCAGCTCCTGCAAATCGTTCGTTAGGTGTTTTTATGCCTTTAATTACCGGTAATGCCATCCAATTTTCAACAAAATCGGCATATACTTCTAACATTTTTTTTGTTTCAACAATTGCCTCTTCTTTGGTAGCATGTGCAGTATGCCCTTCTTGCCATAAAAATTCGGCAGTGCGTAAAAAAAGTCTTGTTCTCATTTCCCATCTAACCACATTGGCCCATTGATTTACCAATATTGGAAGGTCGCGATAGGATTGAATCCAATCTCTATAAGTATTCCAAATAATTGCTTCACTTGTAGGTCGTACTATCAACTCTTCCTCTAATTTGGCTTCGGCATCAACAATTAATTTTCCTTTATTATCCGGATCGGCTTTTAACCGATAATGAGTAACAACGGCACATTCTTTTGCAAAGCCTTCGGCATTCTTTTCTTCGGCCTCAAATAAACTTTTGGGAACAAATAAGGGGAAATAAGCATTTACATGCCCGGTTTCTTTAAACATTTTATCTAAGGCATCTCTCATATTTTCCCATAAGCCAAAGCCATACGGTTTAATAACCATACAACCGCGAACGGCACTATAATCGGCTAATCCGGCTTTTATTACAATATCGTTATACCATTGTGAATAATCTTGACTTCGTGATGTAATTTCCTTGCTCATACTAAAAAAAGTTAAACGATTCTATTCAGATTAAATAAATTTAAATATCTTGGCAATATATTTGATACAATTATAAAAGAAATTGCATAATGTGGCAAATGTAGGTAACTTCATACTAAATCACCGTCAAAACTAAAATCATGAAAAATTCAATCTTAATGATTTTTGCTTTTACAGCTACTTTTTTAATTACAAGTTGTTCGGCATATAAAGCAAGCCAAACTCCGGATGATGTATATTTTTCTCCGGGGAAAGAAATGTTAACAAGATCTCAAGATCAATATCAAGAATACATTAGTAGCAATGATGATAGATATTTACGATTAAAAGCTCAAAATTATACCCTTTGGAGCCCATTAGATGATTACAGCTATTGGTATGATAGCAGGTATGCTTTTGACATGAATTATGATTATTTGTATTCACCCTACTATAGTTATTTTTATAATCCGCTATATACTCCAATATGGGGAGGGTTTTATAATCCGGTATTTATAACAGCAGGATATAAAAATCCGGTTTTTTCTACCATCAATTATTCCAGCGGAAGTAATATATCTGCATACAATAATAGATCGTACAATACAACCAATAATAGAGAAGGTTATTCTTATTATGTGCCTCCAACTAATGGTTCGTATTCTGGTCGTAATGGCTATAATAATTATAATGGAAGAGGAAATAATAACTATTATAGAAATACCTATTATAATAATGCAGGTACTCAAAATTGGAGTAACCCGGTTAGAGTTACTCAGGGTGGCTATTCAAATACAAGTAGTAGTGCCGGTGGATTAAGTGGAGGATATAATAGTACAGGTAGTAGCAGTAGTGGAGGCCGTGGTAGCAGAAATTAATTTTTAAAATTGTATAGATTAGCCAAAAAAAATTCGATAAAATTTCCAAATGAAAAGGCTGCTTTTTTTTCTTATAAGCATCATTGCTTATCAAACTATTCTTGCCCAAGAACCCGATGATGCTTTACGCTCGGCATTCTTTACACAAAACGGAACGGCCAGAAATATGGCTACCGGCGGAGCAATGGGCTCCTTAGGTGGAGATATTTCTGCTGCCAACGTGAATCCTGCAGGTATTGGCTTATATAAAACAAGAGAATTTGTTTTTACTCCTTCATTCAACTTTAATAAAAATAAAGCCAACTATCGAGGTACAGATACAGCTACCAAAAACAATAGCTTTATGACAGGGCCCATTGGTTTTGTATTTGGTGGAGTACCCAGATATGCAGGAAGTTGGGCTAGTTATGCTTTCGCTATTTCCTATAATCAATTGGCTAATTACAATAATCATATTCAATATAGTGGCTATAACAATTATTCTTCTTTCACTGAAAAATATTTAGAAGAATTAACCAGAGATAGAGCCGATACCAATGCCGCATTAAGTAACTATATTTTCGGATCATCTTTAGCTTTTAGAACATTTTTAATTGATACCGCTTTGGTAAATGGCCAAATTGGATATAAAAGCTTGGTGCCTATTTCTTCCGGCGTAAACCAAACCTATAATTCTGATACGAAAGGAGGATATAACGAAGTTGCTTTAAGCATTGCAGGAAATAAAAAAGATAAATTATATATGGGCGCAAGTTTAACTATACCCATTATTTCCTATCACAGAATTTTTAGCTATACCGAAAAAGATGCAACAAATAATCCGAATAATAACTTTTCCTACTTCACTTATAACGAAACTTTTAATTCATCGGGTGTGGGAATAGGATTAAAATTAGGAGCAATATTTAAACCAACTGAATCGTGGCGAGTAGGATTGGCAGTACATACACCTCAACTTATTAATTTTAAAGATGAAATAAGATCTTCCATTATTGCCAATACCGAGGGATATGCCGGCACTAAAAGTGAAAACAGCGATAACTTAAACAATGGTAATCCGGGAGTACGAAATTATAACTTATTAACGCCTTGGCGAGCTATCATTAGTGCAAGTTATGTTTTAGGTGAAGTTGAAGATATAAAAAGCCAGAAAGGATTTGTTACAGCAGATATTGAATATGTTGATTATAAAGCGGCAAAATATTCTGCACAAGATCAAAGCAATTTAGGATTGGTTAGTTATTATGATATGGTAAATACCACTATTAAAAGTTATTATAAAGGCAATATAAATATGAGATTGGGAGGAGAACTAAAATTTGATCCTTTTATGGTACGATTAGGTGCTGCATTTTATGGAAGTCCTTATGCCGATAATAGCTTAAAAGCCAATAGAACGATATTGAGCGGTGGCTTAGGTTATAGAAACCATGGCATATTTATAGATATGGCTTATGCTTATACAATTGCCCAAGATGTAAATTTTCCTTATAGATTAAATGATGTTAAAAACACTTTTGCAGCAATTAAAAATAATATGGGCAATTTAATTCTCACTTTTGGAGTTAAATTTTAATATTAAAACGTAGCAACACTTGTTGTAACAAATTATTTGAACCGGCATTAAACCATGTTATGGCTTTATCTTTTTTAAACCAAGTTAATTGTCGTTTGGCATAATGCCTCGAATTTTGTTTAATTAAATCAACTGCTTTTTCTAAAGTAATACTTCCTTCAAAATAATCGAATAGTTCTTTATACCCTACTGTTTGCAGTGCATTTAGTTTTTTATATGCTACTAAAGAAGCAGCTTCTTGCAATAAGCCCAACTGCATCATCACTTCTACCCTATTATTAATTCTTGCGTATAAAATTTCTCTTGGTAATTCCAAGCCAATCTTCACAATATTAAAATCTCTATCATCCATTTTTCTATTTCTATAATCAAGAATAGAATTTCCTGTTTGAGCTTTTATTTCTAAGGCTCGCATCAATCTTTGAGGATTTTGTTGCTCTGCAACTTGCCAAAATGCCGGATCTTTTTGTTTAACTTCCTCTTGTAGCCATGCTAAACCCAATTGTTTGTACTTATCAATAATATTGCTTCTAACATCATTATTGATAGCCGGTATTTCATCAATTCCTTCACAAAAAGTTTTTATGTATAAACCGGTTCCACCTACCATTACTGCAACATCGTTGTTTTGAAATATTTCATTAACCGCCTGCAAGGCATATTGTTCAAAGCTTCGAA